>NZ_JBEOOZ010000034.1:0-21317 GCF_040309625.1 Psychrobacter sp. 78a-MNA-CIBAN-0178 | reverse complement strand
AACAAGCTATTTGACGATGTTTGGCAAGATTTAGCCATTTTTAGCCCATTTAGATGACTATCGAGTGAATTGAAGACGCGCCCTAATCATCTACCTAATAATAAGACAATCTAGACGAGACCGTTTTATGATGACAGAGACCCTAAAACTGGTAAGCACCAAAGATGGTGAGCAAATAGCCGTCTGGAAGATTGTGGATAATACAAAAGATGAAAGCAAAACTGATGTTCTCACCACCGACGCACCTAGGGTAAAAGCGCAAAACACTCTATTGACCCACGGAACCTTTTCGGACAAGCAAACTTGTTTAAGAATCGCCCACTATCTGGCGCAGCTTGGTCATCATTGCTACATTATGGAATGGCGCGGCCATGGTGCAAGCTCGATACCAACAGAAAAATTCAACTTCGAAACCGTCGCAACCTATGATTTTGAGGCCACCTTTCATTACTTAATTGCTGAGTTAAAACTGGATAATCTACACTGCGTCACCCACAGTGGCGGCGGTGCCTGCCTAACCATGTTTTTAATCCAACATCCGCAGTACATTAACCACATAAACAGTATCAGTATGTTTGCCTGTCAAGTTTATGGCGCAGTATCGAACCCGATTAGCTACACTAAAATTCTCGCAGCCAAAGTATTTACGAGACTACTAGGCTTTATCCCAGCTAAGAAGCTTAAAATGGGTCCTTTTAACGAAAGCTACTATACGATGAACCAGTGGTACAACTGGAACCTAAACAAAGACTTTAAAAGCAGCTTTATACAACAAAGTAAATTTGAAACAACGACGATTAATGACAATACGCCCTCTACTATCGCCTCTAAAAATACTACATCTCATACTGTATCTAATAACAGCCACTTCGATTATCGTCAGCATATGCCAACTATTACCACGCCTATCTATGCGATCAGTGCCAAAGGTGACCATTTCATTTCGCCAACCCGTGGCTGTCAGTTGTTTTTTGACAAGTTCGCTAACCCTCACAACGTCTTTCGTGAATACGCAATCAACCATGGCGATTTGGACGATTATACCCATAGCCGCATTATGATTAGCCGCAATGCTGCGACAGAGATTTGGCCAACGGTGGCAGCGTGGATTGCACAGCATGCAACTTAACGATGATACACCCCTATACATCTTTATACTTGTCAGAAAGTCATAGGCTGTGTCAGTATTAGCGTCATCAATTTTTAACCAATAAAAAATAAGTCGTAGGAAAGTGGCGTCTATGAGTGAATTATCAGAGCAAGATCTAGAGATACAAAACCCAGATAAGCAGGACAAAAAACACTATCGTTATTTGGTGTTTATTGGCCGCTTTCAGCCGTTTCATTGCGGGCACAAAGCGGTTGTGGATGAAGCCTTGAAGCGTGCCGACAATGTCATCATGCTCATCGGCTCCGCCAACTTACCACGTAGCTTGCGCAATCCCTTTAGCGTTGCTGAGCGCGCCGCGATGATTAAAGGCGCGTATTCAACAGCAGATGCCGCGCGTATTCACTGCGTTGGACTCGATGATGCGCTCTACAATGACACGCGCTGGCTGCAATACGTGCAAGCAGGCGTAAAGTCAGTCACTGGCGACTTGCAGACCGATATCGGTCTCATTGGTCATTCAAAGGACAGCTCATCATATTATTTATCGCTATTCCCCAACTGGGCGTCTGTCTCTGTGCCCAATTATCACAATCTATCGGCTACCCCTATTCGGGATAGTTATCTGATGGGTGCCACGCCAACGCCTGAGCGCACCCCTGAGTCGACCCGCAACGTCCTAAATGACTTCAAGAAAACCGAGGATTATCAACAGTTGCACGAAGAAGCTGACTTCGTCGATAAGTATAAAAGACAATGGGAGTCTGCGCCTTACCCGCCTACCTTTATGACGGCAGACGCTTTGGTCGTCCAGTCAGGTCATATTCTGTTGGTAGAACGTCGCAGCATGCCAGGGCGCGGGCTGTGGGCACTGCCCGGTGGTTTTTTGAATCCAAAAGAGACCCTATTTGACGCCTGTATCCGTGAGCTACGCGAAGAGACACGCCTTAAAGTCCCAGAGCCAGTATTACGCGGCTCTTGTCATAGTCAGCATACCTTTGACGACCCTTACCGCTCAGCGCGTGGTCGCACGATTACTCAAGCCTTTTACTTTCAGCTAAAAAACGACCCGAAAGGTCTGCCCAAAGTGAAAGGCGGTGACGACGCGGCCAAAGCATTTTGGCTACCACTTGCCGAGTTGGATGCCACCATGATGTTTGAAGATCATTATGCGATTATCACCAAAATGGTTGGCTTATAAGGTGTTCTGTCGCTGACTGTTTAGTGCATTAATGCCCTACTTTCAATTAACGACACTCTATATAATTTACCTCATAAATTTGGTTTTATCAGTGCCACTTATAATTTCACCGCCCAAACCGATAGACGGTACGGGTTATTACGCAGCATTTAGGTGTCCTTACTAGATGCTGTCAATGGATGAACCGTTAGACTGTTGAGCAATAAATTAATGCTAATTTATATAAATACTTCTAGTCCGTTTAAGACTCAACAGTGACGCAAGTCGTCCATTTCACTCAAAGCAGAGGAGTTCTGTGATGTATACCAGCAATTTAAATAATTTAATCTTAAATAGCGACAGCTATAAAACCTCACATTGGGTGCAATATCCAAGCGGTAGTGAGTATCTATCCAGCTATATCGAAGCGCGTAAAGGCGATTACGACGTAGTGTTCTTTGGTCTGCAAGCCTTTATCAAAGAATACCTGAGTACCCCTATTACCCACCAAGACATTGATGAAGCCGAAATACTGATTCAAGCGCATGGCTTAACCTTTAACCGTGCAGGTTGGGAGCGTTTGGTTGATAAGCATGGCGGCTATTTGCCACTACGTATCGAAGCCATACCTGAAGGCAGCATCGTGTCCGTCTCCAATGTGGTCTGTCAGATTATCAATACTGACCCAGAATTCTATTGGCTACCAAGTTATATCGAAACGGCATTACTCCGTGCTATCTGGTATCCGTCGACGGTCGCCAGTGTCTCGCACTATTGCAAAGGCATCATTCGTCAAGCGCTAGAAAAATCAGCAGATAATACCGAATCACTGACGTTCCGCTTACATGACTTTGGCTCACGCGGTGCGTCTAGTCAAGAATCTGTCGCACTGGGCAGCTTGGCACATTTGGTGAACTTTGCTGGCACAGACTCAATGACGGCTTTGGTGGCTGCCAGTCGCTGGTATCAAATGGATAAAGACATGCCTGCGTTTTCTATCCCTGCGGCTGAACACAGCACCATGACTGCTTGGGGTCGTGATGGTGAGACAGCGGCATTTGCCAATATGATTGAGCAGTTTGGCGGGACTGGCAAAAGTTTTTCAGTGGTCTCTGATAGCTATGATTTATGGAATGCCATTGACAATATTTGGGGTGGCAGCTTGAAGGACGACGTAAAAAACATGGGCGGTACTTTAGTCATCAGGCCTGATAGTGGTGAGCCTGCTAAAGTAGTTCGCGAGGCGCTGGAGCGCTTGGCAGTGAAATTTGGCACGACTATTAATAGCAAAGGCTACAAAGTTTTGCCAGATTATGTACGTGTCATCCAAGGGGATGGCATTAGCCCGCAAAGCTTGAGCAAAATTATCGACGTGGTCATAAAGGCAGGCTTTAGTGCTGACAATATTACCTTTGGCATGGGCGGTGGTCTACTACAACAAGTCAATCGCGATACCATGAGCTGGGCGATGAAAGCCAGTGCCATCTCTATCGATGGCGTATGGAAAGATATCTATAAAGATCCTGTCACCAGCCGCTCGAAACGCTCAAAAAAAGGTCGCTTGGCATTAATACAAAGCACTAATGGCAAGCCAAAAACCATCAAAGTGAATGACTTACCCGCTGGTGCAGACAACCTATTACGTGACGTTTATATCGATGGCAAATTATTGGTAGACGACAGCCTCACTACGATTCGGGAGCGTGCAGGATGGTAAATAGCAATAAAATAGCCTCGGTCGCAAGAGACGTCCTACTGGCCCCTATTTATCTTTACCAAGGTCGCAAAATCAAGCGTGATACGGTGCGCTTGCCTGAGCCAAATGGAGAGCGACACGGACATATCCAATTAGGCAAACCGACTGATGCCACTGCTAATACTAAAGATAAGACCAAGCAAACACTAAATATCATGGTCGTTGGAGATTCAGCAGCAGCGGGTGTCGGTAGTCAGACGCAACAAGAAGCGCTGGTTGGTAATTTGATGCCTATCTTAGCGCAGCAATCCGAGATTAATACCCAGTTTGATAGCCTAATTTGGTCGTTGCAAGCGACCACTGGACATACCAGCTTCGATATCTTGCGCAGGCTTTATGTCCTGCCTACGCCTAGTCAAGCTGTCGATGTGATGGTACTGAGTGTTGGTGTTAATGACACTACCTCAAACGTCTCTGTGAGTAAATGGCAGCAGCAAATCGAAGACATTATTACTATCGCTCAGCGTAAATTTGGCGTACGGCAATTGATTTTTTTGAGTCTACCGCCCATGGCACAAATGCCTGCGATACCGGCCCCTTTGAATAACTTCGTCGGTGCTAAAGCCTCAATCCTTGATAAGACATTACAGCAAGTGTGTGCGAGTAATGAGGGCATCACTTATATGGCCACTGATTTTCCACGGATGATAGAAGAGCACTCTAAGGGTACGCCAATTGATATCAAGGTGATGTTCGCTAGTGATGGCTTTCACCCTAGCAGCTTAATGTATGGCTACTGGGCTCAGCAATTAGCAGAGCTCATTGTCAAACTGCTTAATTCATCAGCTGCCGAATTGAGCAGCCCTGCTTTCTAAAAGCTGATATCTCAAAAAATGATATCTTGAAAAATGACAGCTCAAGATTTAATAACCTAAAACTTAACGTTGAAATTTAAACAAAAAAAACCGCTGAATAATCAGCGGTTTTTTTATGGCTTAGCAAAATAAATTGACGCGATAAGCGTAATTTATTCAGCTGAATCAGCAGCTTGTTCAGCAGCTTTCTTGTTACGGCCACCAAACGCGCCAAAGCGTTTGTTAAAGCTAGCAACACGACCTTCGGTAGAAGTTTTACGTTGCTCGCCAGTATAGAATGGATGCGACGCACTTGAAATATCAAGTGGGTAGTATGGGTATTCTTTACCTTCGTATTCACGAGTGGCTTTGGTTTTAGCCGTTGAACGAGTCAAAAAGAACACGTCAGCGTTAGTGTCGTGGAATAAAACTTCTTGGTAATCAGGATGGATATCTTTACGCATAATAAACTCTCTATGTCCGATGTATCTACAGTCTTATCGACGATGTGTCGAATTTTTATAAAGAAATTCTTACAAAAAAGCTTTCATAAAAAAGTACTTATAAAACTGCGCATACGTAACTGAGGCACTAAGGACATTTGCAAGGCTGGCAGCTGCATCACTGGCTTATTCCAGCACCCAACACCATACCTCTGCTCTCTTAGCCTTCCCCAGCGGGAAAATCAAACCGCGATTTTAACGGTTTTTGCCGTTTGATGCAAGCAGCAGTTATGATAAGTATAGACAATGAATCGCTAACAAACCGACAATGGTATTGAGATAAGTGTTTTATGCTAGTATAATGCTTGATTAGATAAACCACTTAATAGCAATCGTATTTGTAGATTATTTAAACAATACTTATTTTTTAGTATTGAGGTTTATAGCAGACCCTCTATTAACTGAATCACTATTTAATCAACCCTCACTAAATAAGGATAATAGCCAATGATAAACGCTGCTCTAAAAAACACCACGAAAGCCCTACTCATCAGCTCTGCACTGGCAATCACTACCATGGCGAGCGCGGCACTACCTAGCCAATGGCAATTAGATGACTCACATACTCGTGTTGGCTTCTCTGTCAATCACCTAGGATTTTCAACGACCATGGGTCATTTTGGTGACGTACAAGGTACGGTTAATTACAATATCAAAACCCCTAACAAGACCAATATGAACTTTACGATCGCAACCGATAGTATCGATACCAATTGGGATGCCCGTGATAAGCATTTAAAAACCGATGAGTTTTTTAATGTGGCCAAATATCCAACGATGACGTTCAAGTCTACTAAGATCAGTTTTATCAATCCACAACAAGCAAAAATAACAGGTGATTTCACCATGCTTGGTCAAACTAAGCCACTTACATTAGATGTGACGTTGAACAAAATTGCTAATAGCCCTCTTACTAAAGAGCCAGTTATTGGTTTTCGCGCAACGGGTAATATCGATCGCGCTGCTTACGGTATGACGGCTTATGCAGCTGGCATCACGACCAATGTGCCTATTCAAATCGATGGTGAGTTGGTACAGAAAACCACAAAATAATGCTGAAATTTTATTAAAAAGTATTTACTAAAAAAAGCAGCCACTATGATGGCTGTTTTTTTTTGCTTTTTTATAGCCCTGCACTATTTGCTAAACAAATATATGCAAATAAATGAATAAATCCATTTATTTGCTTGTTAACCCTTATAGTTATTGTTATATTCATATATATGAATTTACGAATATAAACATAACACTGAGGGAGCAGAAAGATGGATACAGTAAATATCGACTTTGTCGCTATAGATAAAAACTGGGACAAAAACATCGCCGACTATCATTTTGATATCTATCATTTATCTGGCTGGATAGCTGCCTCAGCTATCGTAGACAAAGGTAAACCGCAGGGTATCATCGCTCACTATAAAAATAAAAAAGTGTTTTTGCCAATTATCATTAGAGACATTAATCGTGAAAATACCAATTGCGAATATACTGATTCTGAGAACAGTAATTGCGAATATACTGATGCTCAATATTGGGATGCCACTTCTACTTATGGCTACGGTGGCCCCTTGATGGACAAGTCCTTAACTGATGCCGAGGTAGACATCATTATGGAAGCAATCAGAGCTGTCCTCTTTGCCAAAGGCTGTGTCTCCTTATTCATGAGACTGCATCCCATCATTAATAAAGAATGGATTCCAACGGTTGGTAAAGCTCTAACTCACGGACTGACATTGATGTCTGACTTGAGCAAGTCGGCCGAGGAGCACTGGGGAGAAACCCAAAATCGACACCGTAGAGGTATCAAAAAAGCGGTAAAAATGAATGTCGTGACCAAAATTGAGCAATTGACCAGAGAAAATGCCATGGTGTTCTCCAGCATTTATAAAGAAACCATGGCACAGGTCAACGCCAGTCAATACTACTTTTTTGACGATGATTATTTTTTTAATTTGCTTGAGAACCTTCAAAATAGAATCGTATTAATCACCGCTTATCAAGAAGACAAAGCAATCGCCTCCTCTATTTATACGACCTGTAAAGAATCAGGTATCATGCAATTCCATCTCGGCGGAACACTCAACGCTTATACTAACTTGCAGCCTTCAAAGTTGATTACTCATGTTGCTCGTGACTGGGGTAGAGAAAATCGTTATGAATTGCTACACCTCGGCGGTGGCGTTGGTGCGGCTCTAGATTCTTTATATGAATATAAAAAAGGCTTTAGCTCGCAAGAGTTGTTGTTTAAAACCTATAGACTAATCGTCAATCCCGTAAAGTATGCAGCGCTGGTTGCTGATAGTTGGTTTTCAGAAAGTGACTTAAGCTCAGATTTCTTCCCTTTATACAGAAAAGAAACAACAGAGGAAGTTGCCTTGGAGATCGTTCAGGCGGAAGTTTTAGCAGATATCTCCTAAACATATAAAAAAGTCATACAGGATTTCTTGTCTTAGGGTCTGTTGAACATTCAAATATTAGGACTGCTGATCGCTAAAATCGCCCCAGACTAGCCGTAAACCGACGATAATGTCGAGACCTTAGCTAGGTTTACAACAACGTTTGGGGTGATTTTAGCATCAGCTCAAGCCGAACACAAAAAAGCAGCCACTATATTGGCTGCTTTTTTTGGCTTAAGGTTAACACTTTATCAATTTATTTAGTTTTAACGATATGCCAAACGCCAAGCTTATTGTCGCCGTCAGTATCGCCAACTTTTGTGTCGTTGGCATAAAAGTACAAAGGCTTGCCATTGACAGCCCATTGATACTTACCGTCTTCTCGTTGGAAAGCGGCAAACTGACCAGAAGCTTGGGCATTACTCGGTGCCATAAACGCCGGCCAAGCCAGTAGACATGCCGAGCCACACTCCGATTTGTTCATGGAATCTTTGTCAAAGGTGTATAGCGTCATTTTGTTGGTGGCATCCACTAGCATCCCATTCATGCTGGCAACTGGTGCTTTATTGCTCATGCTAGCTTGTACATCATGCATGCCTGAATCGTCGTTGCCAAACACATTGTTTAGCGTCGAACAACCCGTTACGGTCAATACACTAGCTAGGGCAGATAACATTAGAATACGTTTCATAATCACTTCCTTGTATTAAAAAAAACATCTCATTAATTTGGATTTTTACCGAATTGAATTTTTATTGAACATGGTGTTTATTAATTATCAATATTGCAATCTGCTGATTTGTGCGATAGTTCAGTCATACGCTCAGCCAACTGCTTTATTTTCATACACTTTACTCTCACAGCTGATTTCAAGTAATTTCACTATAGCATATGCCCTAAAACGGTCGTTTTTGTCGGCATATAAACTTACAAAAACTTGCGAATATTACAAATTAGTAAACTACAGGGTCAAGTTTATGAGCGAAGGCAGTACTTGTTCGCGGACGTTTAAAGAATTAATGATACTTAAGTAAGGATTGACTGTACTTAAATGATGCTATGCGTTTCATCCCTACCTTTATCTTTTATAGCTAAGACAGTGCATGGCAGGTCGTTGACAAAACTAATGTAACTACTTACGTATTTGCCGTCATATCCCTAATAGGTTTTCGTAAAATAACGTTATCTATAATAAATAGTCGATAACAAGAACCAAGCCATTAAAATTATGACTATGGCGGTTCCATATGAATGTTGAACTTGGCTACCTTCGCACGCATATAAATAGCTATAGCACGATCCAAGACACTGACATGATCAGAAATTTATATGCCCAGACAATTATATGAATAAGCGGAGCATGTCCCGATGCTGATGCTATTAAGGATATAACCACGACAATGACCAATAATTTAAGTAAAAATCCCTCTAAAGATACTGGTGCTCAAGAGACTGATCTCAAAGATATTAAGTCTCCAGCCACTAAACTTGATACAACAGCGGTGGCAATAAAGAACCACCCATCTACCAAACGTGTCGGCATCTTGGGTGGCGGTACTGCAGGGGCAACGATTGCCATTCGCCTAGCAGCTCTAGGGCTTGAGACCTACGTATTTGAGAAGAAAAAATCACTGATCGATGGTCCACCCATGTGCCATTTGCACGCGGGTGGTAATCTATATCGTGAAATTCCTGACGAGGATTGCGTTGCCCTGCTTAAGCAGTGTATCGATATCTTGCGCCTTTATCCTTATACCATCGACGTACGTCCAACGGTGTTCGCGGTACCGACGCGTGATGAAGGCTTGCCTGAAGATTTGCTACCGCGTCTCGATATTTTGACGGACGCATATCGTGAGCTCATCGCACAAGACAGCAATAACAAAGTATTGGGCGAACCGGAAAACTATTATCAGCTCTATAGTCATGAGCAACTGATTGCGCTGTCTGAACGTGAGCAAGTTGCGATACCGAGCACGGTTGACGAATGGATGATACCGGTTGCTAAGTATTTGGACTTGAATAAAGTAAAGTTTCCGCTCATTGTCGTACAAGAATATGGCTGGAATATTTTTCGTTTAGCCGCTTCTGCGCACCTTGCATTAGAAGGCTATGAGCACGCGCACGTCTTTACCAATACGCAAATCAAGCAAGTCATGCCTGTCGACTGTGAGAACTGTACCAACGCTGATCACCATGTCACAAAATGGCGCGTCGATTATCAGCAAGCTGGTGAGTCTCAACCTGAGTCTATCGAAGTCGATTACCTAGTCAATGCTTGCGGCTTTCGCACCGGTGTCATCGACGATATGGTGGGCGTCAAAGTCGAGCGTATGGTTGAGTTCAAATCTTCTTATATCACACACTGGGGTGACGCTGGCGGACAGATACCCGAAATCATCGTGTACGGCAGTCGCGGTACGCCAGAAGGTATGGCACAGCTAACACCTTATCCAGGTGGTTACTTCCAAATCCATGGCATGAGTAAAGCCATTACCTTGTTCAATGATGGATTGGTGGCCTCTAATAAAGGCAGCGCGCAGCCTAAGTTGCCGCAGCAATATGTACATTATATCGAAGATGGCTGGGACAAAGCACCACTGCAAGCGCGTAGTCAGCAAGCAATTGAATACGTAGCAGAGTTTGTGCCGACCTTTAATAGCGCGCGCACCATCGGTAATGCCTTATATGGTGGGCAGCAAATTCCGGGTCAGGACGATACACTACGGGTGGCAGATGTGAGCTTATACTCAAATATACGCTACGCCCGCGCGGAAAATGTCAAAGCATCGTCCACCTTGATTGCTGCTGATCAAATCGTCGATGAGCTGACCGATCTCGGTTTAATAGATAACGACACAGTGGCCAATCGTAGCCGCTATACACATGACTGGACCTATCTAGCCCACAATGACAGCTTAACGATTGATAAAGTAGCACGCGGCTTGGCTGAAGACCGTGGCTTCCCAGCGGCGATGGCAGATGTTAATCATAGCATTCGTGAGATTGCGTTAGAGAGTTTGACGCCAGTTCAGCCTTAGATATTTGTATTTGCAGTTGACTAGCTGTTTTAACGAGGTGTTAAATTTGGCAAAAACAACGTTAAAAATTATTAAGAAAAAGGGAGGGCGTTGCTAATTACTAGCAACGCCCTCCTTTTTTCTTATATACAATGACACAATTTAACGTTTCATATTCTAACAGAGGTATATTTGATCAACACCTTTATAGGTATTAATTAGCCATGTTAAAGAAATATACAGCGCCGGTCTTTAATTACCTGCCATTTTTTCAGTATCAACTGCATCATCTATCGTTACAACTGTCTGCAGCAACTCAATCGCTTCACCGATGGTATTACAAACCACCAAACGCTCTAGATCTTGCTGCTTCATAAAGCCTTGTTCTGTAGTATATTTTAGGTGCTCAATCATCCGATCATAAAAACCATTGATATTCAGAATAATCATGGGCTTTTCATGTTGATACAACTGACGCCATGTGGCGATTTCCATAATCTCTTCGAGCGTACCAAGGCCACCGGGTAAGGTAATAAACGCATCGGCGTACTCCGCCATGACTGTCTTACGCGTATGCATGGTATCGGTCAGATGCAGACGCGTAAGACCCTCATGGGCGATTTCGTGCTTAAGCATAAAGGTAGGAATCACCCCAACGGCTTGTGCGCCGCCTTTAATCACTTCATCGGCGACCGCGCCCATCAGACCAATGCTGGCACCGCCATAAACCAAGCCCATGCCATTATCGGCTAGAGCACGACCAAGCTCACGCGCTGCCTGCTCATAAACCTCACTATTACCCAACCGTGATCCACAATAAACAGCCACCAATGGCATCGCTAGGGTTGATTTATCCACCGCTTTTTCGATATTCGTAATGTCTTGGCTGGTAATCACTTCATAAGTATCATTATTAATTTTCATTTGCATATAACGCTCCTAAGTTTGCTTGGATTATTGTATTAAATGGTTCGGTAAAAGGTTTTATTGCTTGTTAGAATGACACAATATGACGCTTATCACTAACGTTAACTCGCTGTATTCTGCGGTGCTGTCATCTTTTACTTTTTTCATGCTTTGCTGATAAAAGCTTGTGATGAGGCGTTCTGATAAGGTCTAAGGTGTTGTCAGCAGTCTATTAATTACGCATAATGAACATCAGTGGAATTCATAACTATTGTTTATATTTGGTTTTTTATAAACAGCCAGTAGAAGTATTATAAATCCGGTGATTCATGAGAAAGATAAAACAACGCTCATTATGCTGCTATTTGTTAGCGTTTATCTTAACATAAGCCATGCTATCACATGGTAGCAACGATTTATCACTACGCAATGACTACATTTTTTAGCACTGACTTGCTATAAAACGTTGCAGATCCACATTCATTATTCTTTAATAAAAACGACGAAACTCATCAAGGTATTTTTATGCATAATAACCATGCGCCATCTTCTGTAGCACTACAAGGCGACACGATCGACGCGACTAATGACCATGAAAGCAACGCTGATAATGGCAGCTATTCATTAAGTATTATGACTGAGCGCAATCAGGCGTTGGCCGCAACGGTTTATCGCCCTACAGAGACGGTCAAAGCCGCTGTCATGATAGCGCCCGCTACCGGTATCAAGCGTCAGTTTTATCACAACTTTGCAAGCCATTTAGCAGCGCAGGGCTTCGGTGTCCTGACCTTTGACAACGAAGGTATCGGCGAGTCACTAGCAACCGATTTGGCCAAATGTGATGCCTCACTGATAAGTTGGGGTCGTCATGACATGCCAGCCGTCCTCGATGCCTTACAAGATGAATTTCCCGATGCTTCTTACCATCTCGTCGGTCATAGTGCAGGCGGTCAGCTGATTGGTCTGATGCGCAATTATGATGCTATCGCCTCGGTGTTCAATGTCGCTTGCTCGTCAGGTTGTATCAAAAACATGGACATGCCTTATAAACTCAAGGCGATGGGTTTTATGGATGCATTTATTCCTGTTACGAACTTTGCGCTGGGCTATACCCCATCAGATAAAATCGGCATGGGCGAACCGCTACCGCGCGGCGTGTCTCGTCAGTGGCGCGAATGGTGCAATGGCTCAGGTTATATCAAAACCGCCTTTGGCAAAAGCATTCATACGCATTTTTATGATGACATTCGCATGCCAGCACTGTGGCTAGGCTTTAGCGATGACGAAATTGCCAATAGCAAAAACATCGACGACATGATTCGCGTCTATACAAAGATGCCGGTCGAAAAACGCTTTTTTAAGCCAAAAGACTTTGGTCTGAGCAGCATTGGTCATATGCGCTATTTTAGTAGTCGAACCAATGCCAAGGCACCTGAGTTATGGCAAATGGCAGTAGATTGGTTAAATCAGCAGCAATAGCTCCAGAAATCATAGCTTTGAAAACGACGGCTTCAAGCATGAATAAAAATAGAACGGCTGATAACGCGCTTTACTC
Source organism: Psychrobacter sp. 78a-MNA-CIBAN-0178 (assembly GCF_040309625.1). NCBI lineage: Bacteria > Pseudomonadati > Pseudomonadota > Gammaproteobacteria > Moraxellales > Moraxellaceae > Psychrobacter > Psychrobacter sp. 78a-MNA-CIBAN-0178. Next base: position 8,099 of record NZ_JBEOOZ010000034.1, on the reverse strand, counting down.
TTGTGCATTTCCTACGTCTGCTGCCTTAATACGTTTCGTCAATGCTGAATAAAGCGACGGCTGCATGTTATGGATGTTACCGAGCATCCATTTAACATAGTTGATGGGCACGTCTTTAATCAGCTTACCTTTATGCTTACCAAAGGGCATTTTGCTCACTGGATTGGCCTTGTTAGCGATAGCATGGGCCGCCGCAAAATCAGTCGGCGCAATCTCCAAACGCTCACAGCAAGCTTGATAAAGCAGATAGCACATACGGGCATCACCTAGCGCATCATGAGCGGCAATCGTCATTTTTCTCGCTTCAGACTTGCCCAATAATTGCTCGATACACTTAGATTGACTGTAGCCGCTCCATTCTGGGAAAGCTACGCGCGCCAGCCTCACGGTACAAATTAGCTTGGCAGAGGGACTACCAATCACCCGCCAATCAAAACGTACGTTATGACCAATTAAGTACTTGGGCAATTCAAATTGCGCCAAATCAAAACGCTCAAGCCCAGCCACGTCGTCATCCGTAATACCATGCACCCTGATGACGATTGGGGATATCGAGCGACCACTGTTGAAATATTTCATCCACTCAAATCCGCTAGCCACATTAATCGTCGCCACTTGAATCGGTCGTGGATCACGGCCTTGATCGGTTTCGGTATCGATAACCAGCGCTGTATCAGCCGTGGTAGAAATGTCCGCAGAATTAAAAGCGTCAGTCATAAAAACTTAACCATAGACGTTGGCTAAAAATAGCAGCCAGTTTTTATCATTTAGAAAACATTATAAAAAATTTTATTGGATGAGATTTTATCTATTACCTTATCATTTATGGGGCTAAAAGCTAAAGATAACAACTAGATATAACAATGCTATACAAAGAGATGAGAATTGAGCCTTTATAATATTGACGAGAATTGATGTAAAAAACTAAGAGATATCGATGCAAGCAAATGGAAGCAACCAAAAGCCCAACCCCTCTTTTTTCAGTCGTGTATTAAGCGTACTGATTAAAGCAAGTGTCTTGCTAGCGCTGTTATTTGTATTCGATAAATTATTACCCAGCATTAGCCAACAGACTCAGTCTTTTGTCGTAGCAAAATGGCAGCAACTGAGTTTATTACAACAAGCGTTACCCATAGAAAACAGCCTACCCAGTCCACTACCAGAGCAGCATCTAACCGATACTTGGGGCGCTGCGCGTAGCCAAGGGCGCTCTCATGAAGGCATTGATATTTTTGCACCTCGGGGCACACCAATACAATCGACCACGCAGGGCATCGTCCGCAAAGTCGGCGACAATGCGTTGGGGGGACGCGTGGTGGTGGTGGTTGGACCGGGCGGCGCAGGACATTATTACGCTCATCTAGAAGATTATGCCGACATCGCGCCCAATGACTGGGTCAATGCTGGCGATATCGTTGGCTATGTTGGCGACAGCGGTAATGCCAAAGGCACGCCGACCCACGTGCATTATGGTATTTATATCAATGGCAGCGCGGTTAACCCCTACCCACTTCTACAAAAAAATTAGGAGGTATGGGCAGAACGCACATACGCGGCTGGAAATACTGCACTAAAGGTCGAGCCTTTGCCTTCTACCGACTCTATCGTTAATTGCGCCTCATGTTGATATAAAACGTGCTTCACAATAGCCAAGCCTAAGCCCGTACCACCGCTAGCACGGCTACGTCCACTATCGATGCGATAAAAGCGTTCCGTCAAGCGCTCGATATGTTGGGGCGCAATACCGAGACCATCATCTTCAACAGCAAAGCGGCAGCCTTCCGCTGTTTTTGTCCAGCTGATAGCTATATTGCCACCCTTTGGCGTGTATTTGATGGCATTAATGACCAAATTGGATAAGGCACTCGTTAAGTACATCTGTGATCCGTATAACCCATCGTAAGTGTCTATCTGCAAATGAATAGTATGATTATATTCTTGGTTATACGCTTGCGCATCATCATAGATATGCGTCAGTAACTTGGTCATATCAATGTCATTAAGCTCGTGCGTCTCTTCGATTTCGATACGAGACAACAGCAGTAAGTCATTTACAATCCGATTCATACGGGCAGTCTGCTGAGTCATTAGCTCAAAGCCACGTCGCCACTGCGGTGGCATATCTTCCTGCTCGGAAAAATTTTCTAAATATCCCATCAACACAGTCAATGGCGTGCGCAGCTCATGCGAGACATTGGCGACAAAATCACGACGCATTTCCTCCAAATGCTGCAAGCGGGTCACATCATAAATGATCAGTAATTTTTCATCATCGAAAGGCGTAAGCTCACACTTTAGATAACGTTTAGGGTCTCGCCATGACACCATGTGCACACCATCGCTCGGTGGGGTGATAGCCTGATAGTACTGGCGAAATTCTGGTATGGTGATAAAGTCAAAAATACTCTGACCTTTATCAGTTGCCTGCAATAACAACAAGTCTTCCGCTGCCTGATTCCACCATTCCAAACCATCTTCATCATTGAGCAAAATAACCGCATCCCGTAACGCTCGTAAGGCGCTGCGGATTTTTTTAAGTTGATCCGTTGTATTGTGCTGGGCAACTTGCGCTTGCTCACCCTGTTGCTCATTTTCTATCGGCATCATAGGCATTATCGGTGTTGTCATCGTCATTTATCATCCCTACCACTAGATACTGTGTTTCTTTACGCTTACCAAGACATTTTCTGCGGCTGATTAAATGGATTCAATCAAGCTAGAAAACCGATACCCAGTACCGCGTACCGTTTGTATCAGCGTAGCACAATCATAAGGCTGCAGTAATTTACGTAAGCGCCGAATATGTACATCAATCGTCCGGTCTTCAATATAGACATTGCCGCCCCAAACCTGATCTAGCAGCTGTGTCCGCGTATAAGCACGCTCTGGATGACTCATAAAAAATGCCAACAATCGATACTCTGTCGGACCGATATCGATGAGCTGACCCGCTGCCGTCACGCGCTGGCTTTTAGGATCTAAGCTAAGCTTGCCGATTTCGATAGGCTTATCAGCGCTGAGTGCACTACTACGACGTAGCACCGCCTTGATTCTTGAGATTAGCTCACGTGTTGAAAAAGGCTTGGTCATATAGTCATCAGCCCCAGCATCGAGCCCATGAACCTTACTGTCTTCTTCACTTTTGGCAGTCAGCATAATGACCGGTATCTCGGCGAGCGAATCGTCGTTTTTGAGCATCCGGCAAAAATCAATGCCGCTTTTTTCACCGTTCAGCATCCAATCTAATAGTATCAGCGCCGGACGGTGATCAACCACTTGCTGATGCGCCTCTGCTACGTCCGCAGCGTGCAGGCTATCAAAGCCAGCCATCTCTAAGGTCATCGCAATCATTTCACGAATCGCAGGCTCATCCTCAACGATCAAAATTTGCTCATTATACATACGGCAGCCTTGTTATTAGATTTTAAGATTCAAAAATTTAGCGCACCAAAACTCAAATTAGGAAAATTAACATAAAGAAATTAAGATACAAAAAAGGCAATACACAGTCACCAGTTTCTACTTATTAAACGGGTTAATTATGACAGCTTCATGACAACGGCTTTCTAGACTTCTAATAAAAAGTTTAGTGGCCCATCATTGACGCTTGCCACTTGCATATCAGCACCAAATTGACCAGTGGCAACATTGTGATGCTGAGTTTTAGCATAAGTAATCATTTGCTCAAACAACATTTGAGCAGCATTAGGTGCCATCGCGCCACCAAAATCAGGGCGACGACCCTTGTCTGTTTTTGCCATCAAGGTAAATTGCGACACCAATAATAGCCCGCCACCGACCTGTTGCACATTTTTATCCAGTTTACCGACCTTGGCAGGATCGTCATGATTTTCAAATATGCGATAGGTCAGAATTTTATCAATCATGCGCTGGGCAGTTTGCAGGCTATCATCATGCCCCAAGCCAATATACGCCAACACCCCATGCTCGATGGCACCGATATTTTGTGCATCGACGCTGACACTGGCACAGTGAACCCGTTGTATAAGCGCTTTCATTTAGAGCCTTTTTTATTTATAAATGTCTGACAGATTATGGTCATACAATACTCTGCTGTCCATGATAAAATACCGCCATTGATTTGCTTATTAATTATTACATCAAACCCTATCTTGGTAGCCCGATTATGAATTTATTTACTACCCTTCAACAATTTGTCCCGCAGCAGCAGCTGAGTAAAGTCGCTGGGCGTCTAGCCGCCAGCCGTCATCCGTATGTCAAACGTGCCTTTATTCGTAGTTTTGCCAAGGCTTACGGCGTCAGCTTAGGTGAGTATGAGCGTCAGAGCTTTAATGCTTATGAGAGTTTTAATGACTTCTTTACCCGTGAGCTCAAAAAAAACGCCCGTATCATCGATAGCAGCGTAAACGGTATTGTCAGTCCTGCCGATGGTATCATCTCGCAGCTAGGACAGATTGAAGACCATAAATTGCTGCAAGCCAAAGGTCGTCATTATGACGTTGGTCAATTACTGGCCAATAGCGAAGATGGCAGCTATTTCGCTGATGGTAGCTTTGCGACCGTGTATCTAGCGCCCAGCAATTATCACCGCGTTCATATGCCTTTTGATGGTACCTTGACCAAGACCCGCTATGTACCGGGTACGCTGTTTTCGGTCAATAATACCACAGCCGCTAACGTGCCTGATTTGTTTGCCCGTAATGAGCGCTTGGTCTGTTTATTTGATACAAAATATGGCAAAGCGGCCGTGGTAATGGTTGGCGCTATGATTGTCGCTGGTATCGAAACCGTCGCTACCGGAAAAATCAGCCGCACTGAGGACATCCAAGAAGCAGATCACGACATGAGCTTTGAGAAAGGCGATGAGCTTGGACGCTTTTATTTAGGTTCAACGGCGATTGTCGTCTTACCAAAAGCCGCAAAAGCGGATTGGCAGGACAGCATGAAAGCCAATAGCGTGGTAAAAATGGGACAGCTATTGGGTGAGGCAAAAACTCAGCAAGCTTAGTTTTTAAGAAAATCATAGTACTAAAAAGCCCAGTTAAACGTAGATGATGACGTTTAACTGGGCTTTTTAATGGCTGTTAGTTTGTACTACTTCTATTTTGTATTGCCTATTTTTACTACTTTGGGCTACCCTGTGCAAAGGCCTTTATCAATATCGAAAGTGTTTGTGTATAGGATAAGCATAAAGGATGTTTTCTTCTTGCGTACCACGGCCAATATTATGAATAATCAGCGGCGCACCATCAGCAGCTGCTTTGTCTGAGACGATACCTATATGCGGCAAACCGCCGTTTGGCAAGCGCCACGTTACAATATCTCCGGCTTTAAAGCTGTCTTTATCAGTCGTAGATAACGTTTTTCCATGACGCGCAAAAAACGTTTCAAGATTGGGCACACGTCGATGATCGATATTTTTGTCCGTTGACTTCAAGCCCCAAGTCTTTGGATAGGCGGACCAATTTCCTTTCATATCATGATTGACCAACTGCTGCAAATCCACATTTTGCAAACGATAAGCACGGACAATCACATCGGTACAGACACCGGTCTCTATTGCTACATCGCCACGCGGAAACTCCAATTTACGATAAGTAGGATCATAACTCACCGTAACACCGATCTGTTTTTTGGCATCGTGCGCCAATTTATCACCATCACTGATAGGAGCAAGCGCTTGCGCCATTTGCGCTAGTCCCAGCATGCTGACAAAGGCTAGAGATTTACACAATGTTTTATAGTTTTTAAATAAGCGCATGTAGCCTCTCTGTTATTATTGATACTATTCAATATAAAGGTTTTAGACAGCGTCAACCATGGTGAGTCAGTAAAAAGGTGACGCTGTTAAATGACAATACTATTGAATGACAAAGCTATTAAATGACCACACTATTAAATAAAAAGGCTATTAAATAAAAAGGCTAGCTGTCAAATCTGCTATCAATTTACTTATCAATCAGCCATCCTTGCTTAGTCGCATATTCAATCTGTTTTGCTATCCAATCATGGATACTCGGAAAGCTGTCTTTAATAAAGCCATGCGCGCCAGCAACTTGCGAGCGTGTAACGTTAGCATCAATCCAAGTTTTTCCATTGGTATTTATATTAAGCAAAAATGGTAACAAGCGATCAACTACTCTTAGCAGTTGGGTTTCTTTACTATCACCTGTTTCCTGCTCTTCCCAAATCTCACTTAAATCAGCAATCCCATTTCCACGCTCATTTTGCAATCTAACAATTCCCGCACGTTCTTCAACATGCGCATCAACTCGCGTATCGGCGTATAAAAAAGTATCGCCGGCATCAATCTCGCCTAAATCATGTATTAGTGCCATCTTGAGCAATTTCTCATGATTGACATCCAGCTCAAACAAATCAGCGATTGACCAACACGCCATCGCCAAATGCCAAGAATGCTCGGCAGAGTTTTCTAAACGGGTCGTACCCGTCACATAGCTGCGCCGATTAACACGTTTAAGCGCATCAAGCTCTAATAAAAAATGGGTCACGTCATCAATACCGATGTTGGAGGGAATCTTCGGGTTGGGTACTGGGGTCTGCTTGGTTGATAATATGGCGTTTTCTGACATGGCTTTCTCTCATTTAAACGGTGAATGGTTAACGCTGTATCCGAATCTAATCTTTACGCAAAAGTAATTATTGTAGTCGACATTTTGCGCGTACTGCTAACCATCTAAATTTTTGCAGGGGTAATAATAGCAAGTGTCTTAATTTTTTATTGTTTAAGATTCAACTAATGCTCATAATAAGTCAGCAGGCAGATTGTAAAACAATTTATAAGAACCTGCACCAGACAAGGATATGTCGATGCCACCCACCACTGACGCTGCAACGCGTGCCACTTTACCACTTGCTACGGCACCACCTTTTAAGAAAAAACCGCCTAATAAATGGCTTATTATCGCAGGATTCTCTCTTTTACTTGGGGTCAATCAGTTTTTATGGCTGACCTTTGCGACCATCGTAATTAGCACCGAGGCACATTTCGGCGTTAATGAGTTTTTCGCCAATTTATTAACTTTGATGTTCCCTATCGTTTTTGTGTTGCTTGCCATCCATTCAGGCAAGGTGCTCGATAACATTGGCTATAAAAAAATCGTAAGCATAGCCGCGCTGCTTATGCTGATAGGCTCAATCATACGCTGGTTGGGCGCTGATCATTATTGGCTAGTATTTGCAGGGCAATTGCTTATCGCCATCGCTCAGCCGTATATTACCAATGCCATTAATCAGGTGACCTCGGATTGGTTTGATAAATCGCAAATCGCCACCGTAACGGGCGTGATTATGGGCGGGATGTTTTTGGCGACTGCCCTTGGTGCTTTTGCCCCTGCCCCATTAATCGAGGCGTTTGGCTTCTCTGGCATGCTACTTATCAATGTTATTATTACGGCGGTGGCAGTAGTAGGCTTTTTATTAGTGGTCGTTGAAAAACCCAAACAACAAGATAGCGCTATCTCACTGCACGAAATCGAATCGCTATTAAAAAATAAGCGCCTATGGTTTATCTCATTAGCGGTGTTTATTGCGATGGGTTATTTTAATGGGCTGAGTAACTGGATTGCACCTATTCTTGCGCCCCGCGGCATTGATGAAGCGACGGCGGGCATCATTACTGCCATGCTGATCGTCGGCGGTATTTTAGGCGCGCTACTGATTCCGCTATTATCTGACTATCTACAAAAACGGCGCATTTTTTTTAATATTGGCAACGCTAATTGGTGCTAGCGCCACCTATCCCTTGTTATATTTAACGACAGGAACCACAACATTATTGCTGAGCTTTATATTAGGATTTTTCTTGTTGGCAGGTTATCCATTACTGATTGCCGCTGCTGAAGACACCGTACATGCGTCACAAGCCGCCAAAGCAGTTGCCATGCTGATGATGATGGGCAATCTCGGTGGCGTTATGATGGTGTTGCTGATGCAGAGCGTGAAAGGATTGACAGGCAGTTGGATGCCGACTGGCTGGGTACTGATTATTGCCGTCGCTTTAGCCACTTTTTTAGTCTTCCTAGATTCAAATAAGAAGTGCAACGTTTTAAAAGAATGAGTTGAAGAGTAAGATGTGCCGTGTTGCATTTCAAACT
>NZ_JBEOOZ010000033.1:0-24746 GCF_040309625.1 Psychrobacter sp. 78a-MNA-CIBAN-0178 | reverse complement strand
ACCCGTTGATTTCACGCTATAGTATTTGGTTTTATTAGCGGCAACGGTAGTATTAGTGGCATGCAACTGACTGCCATATCTATCTTGTAGAGAGTCGATATAACAAAATAAAACGGGTTATAAGCTTATATGGATGAACCTTTTTAGAGTGTCACTTGCATGACTGTGTAAGAAATAAGACGTTTTTGTTTTGTAACATTTTTATAACTCTCTGTATATTAGTATTACCGAATATACAGAGAGTAACAATGCAACTCATCAGCCAATTACTACCGTTTGTCCATTATATTCATAATAATGAATATAATGTCTTATCAGAAATGGACTAGTCTTGATTGTCCAGCTTTTTGAACACAGATTCATATTCTTATTACAAATTTGTATAGGGTCTGTTGAACATTCAAATATTAGGACTGCCAGTGCCACATTTGAATGTTCAACAGACCCTATATGTTACTGACTGATATTGTGTATTAAAGCACCACTTTGTGTGTGAATCTATATACAAGTCATAGTTAAATAAGTGTTATCCAATAGGCAAAACTATCTGCACCACAAGCCCTTGTACGCCATCTTTGCGGTTATAAACATTGATTCGTCCTTTGTGCGCCATGACAACCGCGTAGACGATTGCCAGTCCCAAGCCATAGCCACCCGTCTCGCGATGACGCGCAGAATCGAGGCGGACAAAGGGCTGAAAAATACGATCTACATCCTTATCTTCGACGCCGCCGCCCTCGTCAGTGATACTGATTTGGATAGCAGGTGTTTTATTGTCCATCTGCACTTCTGTCATCTCAGCAATCACGGTAGAGGCTGGTGAGGTATGCATAAAGGCATTGCGAATGACGTTCTCAAGCGCACTGTGCAGCTGTTCTTGATTGCCAGATATGGTCCAACACTCTGTCAAAGAATCTGTTCGTGATATTTTTAGTGAGGAGCTAGGCGGCTGCCATTGCCAGCGTACGTTTTTATGTTGAAACTCGAAACAAACATCTTGGGCAATGTCGCTAATAATCTCAGAGAGATTGACGGCCTCACTTTCTAGATTATCGATGGTGTATTGCTGCATTTGTAGCGATTGAATATGGATAATTTGCTCAATCAACTCATTCATTCGTGCCGACTCTTTATCGATACGGTCGAGATAACGACTGGCATTGGGCGCAAAATCCCGCGTCAGCTCAGTGGCGACATCCAAACGCGCCAATGGCGAGCGCAGCTCATGCGAGATGTCACTGAGCATCTGCTTACGTGCCAGCTCGCTATCAGCCAGTCGTATCGATAATTGGGCCACGTCTTTACCCAATAATCCTAACTCATCATCTCCCATCGTTGTTAAGTTTGGATTGACTTGATAATCACCATCAATCATGCGATGGACGGTATGTTGCACTCGGCGAATACGCTGGGTCAAGGTACGACTGAGCCAATAGCAGACCAAAATACTAAAGAGAATTATCAGCAACAAGCGCACAGGAAAATGACTGCGTTGCAGCGCGACCAATTCGGCAAAACGCAGATGGGGACGCAGCTGTATGATAACGCTCTGCTCATCCGGTAAAGCAACTGTCAGGTCAGCCAATTCAGGGCGATTATCGCTATCAGCTATCGCAGCTCTCCGACTAGGCATCACTGGCTGAAAAATGCTTTCGAAATAAGACGGCTTAGCACTGGGCATCTCATTAACGGGCTGAGCAAATGAAGCATTGTTAGGTTTCGGCGGTGTTTCCATAGAATAATCAAGTGCTTGCCGATCTTTTGGCTGATCCTCTCTGTCCCGATAGCGTGGAAATATGATAGCGCCTTGCCCATCGTAGACTCTAATCTGACTCATCAATCGTCGCTCTTGACGATACATATCTCTAACCGTGGGTAAATCGCCTATTTCTAACGCTGCAATCAGCTTTTCACGCTTGACCAATAAGCGCTCAATCTGCACATCCATCCGAGCGTTCAGCTCTTTTTCACTGAGCCAGCGCTCCACCATAATGGATAAAACCGAGGTGATCAAAATCGTCACCAATAAGCTTAAAAATAGACGCCAAAATAGAGTCATACGTATCTTAAATATTGACGCTTTTATTGAGTAGTCCGTCATCACAGCACCAACTGATAGCCTTTACCACGAATCGCTTTTATCGGCTCATCGTGGAAAGGTTGAAGTTTTTTTCGCAATCGCGAGACGTGGACATCAAGGCTACGATCGAAGGGCTGTAACTCTCGCTGCAACACATGTTCTGACAGCCATGCCTTACTCACGACCTCGCCTTTTTGTTTGAGTAGCGCGACCAAGAGATCAAACTCTGTACCGGTGACTTGCAACTCTATGCCATCTATCTGACAAAGCCGCTGGTTTTGATCCAGATGTAAACGGCTCTCTGGTAGCGGCATATGTTCTGATGCCGCCGCGTTGGTGCGCTTAATGACGGCATTGATACGTGCCAGCAGCTCTCGAGGATTACAAGGTTTGGTAATATAATCGTCAGCGCCCAGCTCCAGCCCAATAATACGATCAATCTCTTCTCCCTTGGCAGTCAGCATAATCACGGGGATATCACTAATATTGGGCAACTGACGCAACACACTAAGACCATCGATTTTTGGCATCATAATGTCTAACACTAGCAGATCGTAAGCAGCCTCATTATTCATCGCCGCTTTAAGTTTTTGTATGACCGCCTCACCATCGTGAACGCAGTCGCATGTCACCCCGTGGTTGTGCAAGTACTCTTGTAATAACTGGGTCAATTCTTCGTCATCATCGCCTAGTAATATGTGTGGCACATCTGTCTCCTTAAGCGTTATATCGCTTTATTAGCCATATTATCAGTCAATTGCTTATCCATTCGCTATAAACGTTACCTTTCTTAATACTTCATAAATGTTCGTAACCTTTAACTGTCGTAACATAACGGCTATCAGCGACAAATACTGATGATATGCAATGATGGATAGTGGCTATCCGGGACACTTACCATGCATAGGCTGATCAGATAAAAACTGACTTTTTCGCAACCAATAACGTTTGCACCATAAATTAAGGTAATGATGATGAAAAAATTATTAATGGGCTCAGTATTAGCAATGTCTAGCATTTTCACCGTAACGGCTTGTACCAGTGTTAATGCAACCACTGATACCAAATCAACGACCAGCAAAATGCAGCATAAAGATGGCATGAAAAAAGGTGGTATGAAAAAAGACGGCATGAGAGATCCAATGTCGCAGCTAGATCTAACAGCAACGCAACAAGCACAAATCAAAGCCATCATGCAAGCACAACACGGCGATCGTAAAGCTGACCGTACAAAAAACAAAGCAGAACGTACGCAAATGCAGCAACAAATGCAAGCATTGACCAGTGCCAGCACATTGAATACAGCCTCCGTTAATCGTCTAGCTGACCAGCAAGCGGCGAAAACCAAACAACGCTTTATTGAGCGTGTACAAACTCAACATGCTATCTCGCAAGTATTAACCGCTGAGCAGCGCGCCAAGCTTGCCAAATTGCAAGCCGAAAAAATGGCTAAAGGTTATAAAGGCTCAAAGCACGGTAAAATGCATGGCAAACCACATCAAGGCATGTAAGCTTTTATCAATACAGAGACATGTATTAATAGTTAATGTCTTACAAGTGTTAAAACTAAAAAGCGCATCGTATAAACGGTGCGCTTTTTTGGTTTTAATTTCAATAACGACTAACTAAACTTACCTACGATTAATCCGCTTTTATTCAATCGTCCCGAACTTCTCTTTAGCCATTGGCATGACACTAAACATCATCTTTCCTATCGCAGTACCATTGCCATCACGATAATACTGCATCAGCTCATTACCATACTCGCGCACATCAATACTATTACCAGCATTGGGCACTTGCACATCGTTTGGTAAATTGGGAAATGCCATGTTTTTGGCGCTTATAGCGGAATACTGCTGCAAAACATCTATGACCATGTTTTTATTGGAAGCAGTCTCGCTCGGAAGCTCACTACGCAGATGCTGCCATTTGAGCTGACCACGCTTATCAAATCCATAGAACTCTTGCGTCTCTGCATTAGCTAGCGTTGTACTTTCTGTTTTCTCTGCTGTTGTTTCCTCTATTGTCTCAGTGCCACTATCTATGTCATTCTTTATCATTGCCAACATTTGCTGCACCAACGCTTTACTGGTAAATTTATTAGCATTTGTGTCGCCTATCTCGTAAGGCTCGCTTTCTTTAACAAGTTCTGGATATCGCTGACCAATCCGCTCGTAGACGATGCGCATATAATCTTGATAAAACTGCTCATAACTCTCAGCACTTTGTACACGGCGAATGACTTGGTTACTTGCCAGCATCGCTGGTAGCTGATGCGCGGGTAACTTGGGAGAGAGCGAAGCTAGCGTATTAGGGGCGACATAATCAAACTGGCTAACAGGTGCCGCATCAAATGTGGCATCTAGCGCCGCAAAATGACTTTTTATTAATTCACTACCAAAGCCTTTGGGTAAGGTGCCGTCATCAATGGCTAGTTTTAACCACTTGTTGCGCCACTTTATGCCGAGCTTATCGTCTAACAGTTCTGAATTAAACATCGCAAAATTATCTGCCCATAGATAAATATCACCGTTTTTCAAGTCTAGATAAATAGGCTGATTGACACTGCTTTGATGATTGCGCGCGTGATACTGAACGCTCGCCAACATCGTCGCCTTGCCAGCCATTGGCTGATAAATGCCTTGTGCATTGATAGACAGTGGCTTTAGCACATAAGCATCTAGTAATTGTGACTTTTTGATATCTTGTTTGCTCTGCTTATTCTCATATTCATTAAATAGCTTTTCATAATAGGGCGACACATAGGATGAGACAGTCGTAGCGCTTGCTTCACGAGCCGAGTCCATATCAGACACGGTTGTTTCCATCTCTGCTACTGAATCTACCACGTCTTCAGCTGCCGCATCAATGGCATAGGATTCACTATCATAGTGCGCGTCTCTCCATGCCTCATAAGCAGCCGAACAAGCTAGGTAGGACTGTTTAAGTGCCTCACGCTGGTCATCATAATCAGTCGCTGCAATATCTTTATGCTGTGCTTGCGCCTTTGTTAATAAGGCCCCATAAGCTTGATCGTGGCTATCATCACAATAACTATCTACATATTCTGATGCCACCAGTTGCGTGCTGTCAATATCGCTAAACTGTTGCTCGTTACTGATTTCAAGATTGCTATGGTAGCTAAAGGACTGGCGGCGCTGTTTTTGTAACGCCGTCGCCAATGCTGTCTTGGCTGCCGCTGGTGTTTGCTTAGCAGTTATCGCGTTAGATTGTTCGAGACTGGTAGATTGGCAACCCGTTAATAATAGTGCCCCTGTGATCAATGTACCAGCAAATAGGCGGTGGCTATTGATAACTGACGGAAAGCTAGCTGACGGAAGACGACTTGCAATGATTTGATGTGCTTTTTTCATTTTTTATCCTTAATAAATATGGGCTTGAACATGACAAGATAGCGTTATTGATCGTCTACCCTGTTGTCAGCATCATCTGCGGCATCGTCTTCGATATCATTATCATCTTGACGATCAACACTGTCATATTCTGCTGCCTCATAGCTGCTATCATCATCCGCATAATCGCTACCATAGTCGTCATCATCGTAATCACCACTGCGACCACTATAATCATAGCGGGCATCACGTGCCGCTTGCAGCCTGTCTTTTTGTTGACGCTGCTCTGCGATCCATGCATTACCATCGATAGCAGCTTTAGCATTTGCGCCAAAAGACTCGGTCAATAAAGGCGTTAGTGCGTGGTTATTAAAGCTGCTTTTATCATAGCGTATTTGGTTTAGCACGCTGGTCGTAGAGCCCAGCAAATCGCCACCGATATTTATCCGCTGCTGCTTGGCAAGCAGGCGATCTGAGCTGTCTAAATAATAGTAATTTATCTGATTAAAAGAGATCGGACCGATGGCCTCAATAAGTTGCAAAAGCGAACCTACATCCGCACTTTGGTAGCCTTTATTGTATAGCTGCACTTTCGCCAGCGCGGTTTTTAGCATAGCGCCATCAGGATATTTTTGTGGATTGGCATCGACATAATCCTGTAGCGACTTTGTCATGTATTTTAAAGTCTTGCCAATCATCTCACCGCTTTGCTTACTGCCAAAATAGACTTTTACCGCACGACTCGCCCCGACTTCTTTGGCAAAGGCATCATGACGAATATCTACCGCGCTAAAGTGCTCGGGCGCAAGCTCTGCCATGCTGCTCTGTATGGCAGCGATGGCGGCATCATACAGCACTGCTGGCGGTAGCTGCGCGGTAATACTCTCTGGCAAGCCAAAACTGACGGTATGTGAGGTCATTTGATTAGGTAAGGGGGTGTTTTCAGGATTAACAAGCGCCACGATAGGCAGGATTGCCGATGGGTCTACCGTAACTGTACTATGGTTAAAATCGAATGCTAACGGTATTTGTATGGATGAGCTAATCGTTGGTGTCATATAGTCATAGCTATAGACGCTTTGTAATTGGCGTTGTTTGGGTTGGTACTGACTGACACTATTGAACGTTAAATTTTGATATTGATAAGCATTTGACGCGGCTATCTGTTCAGGCGTGCGATGGAACATACTCAGCATTTGACCAATGACGCCAGTAGATGGCGTTGATGATTGTCTACCTTCTACAGCCTCTGATTGTTGTTTTGCCATCTGTATGGCTTCATAGTTTTTTAACAGATTTTTAGACTTTAGGTTTGAAACCCCTGAGAGAATGCCACCTTCTGCATTGCCATATTCATTATAGCCATCGCTGTCGTAACTCTCTGGATTGTAGCCATATTCATTGTAACCGTCTTGATCATAGCCGTCCTCATCATAGTTAACATCCTCTACAACACAGACTTCATAAGCGTCATCATCCTCATTATCATTGCATTTATTCGACTCTGCACTTACCGCTGCTAACTCTGCCATAGCCTCAGTTTGCCTGTTCTCATAATCACTTTCATCATAAGCACTTTCATCATAATCACTTTCATCATAGTCACTTTCATCATAATCGCCGTCAGGCTCATAAGCATAAGCTTCTATAATCGTTCTAAGCAAGCTACTAGACCCTGCATCAATGCTATCTGGATCAATAAAAGGTGCGGCTTGATAATTGGCTTGCGCGACTGCCACATGTTCTGTTGCCAGATGCTGACGAATAGCCGCCAGTAAATGCGATTTGGCTTGATTGTCGGTATTGGGGTGTTTTTTTTGGTTAAATAACTGTTGATAACGCTCAGATTTGGTAGTAAGGCTGTCATTAAACGCGCGTCCTTGGGCTTGGCTCTGCGTGCTATCAGCGCTACTAAAATCAATCATGCTTTTTGATACCGCAGATGATGATAGCGCTGGGTTTGATTGACAGCCTGCCAGCCCAAACGCACTGCCAACCAGTAATGCGCAGCCTGCTATAAGGGTTAATTTGCGCGACTGATATGAATGCTTATTATGATTGTTGTGGTTATAGTTATGGGCAGATGACTGATGATGAGCCATGCCAGAGTGACGCTGTTGGTCGCGTTTATGAGTATGGTTGGATGACATAGTAATTTCTTCTTATAAATAGACAGACAATAACGAATAAATTCTAGCACTATTATTTATATCACAATGCGTTACAATTTAGTAAGATTAGAACGTATTTCTTAAAAATTTTCAGCATTTTTGATAAGACTGTTTATCTAGCAAACGTGGCGCTAATCATTATGTCAATTAAGGCACGCCCTAACGTTCTAGCCTCTTTATTTTTACAGTCTTATTTTTACAGACCAAACGTGTCATCACTTGCTCAAAAAGGAATTTACAATGCAACATCCAATATCAAAAGATGAAATTAACGCTTCTCAAAATAACTTTAAAAACAGAGCAAAAATAAAAACCGCTATTCTATTAATCAGTAGTACGTTTTTAGTATCGCTATCTGCTCATGCGGCTGAGCCAACCACCAATCAATCAACTACCATCAACCCAACATCGATTAATACTAGCGCGATTAACCTAGCGATTATGGCAGATAATCCTACCGTAATATCTGAAACCAAACGTGTTACACGAGCCAAAACCAATACGCTTACCTCCACGATTAACAACGCCAATGCCGATCAAGCCATCTATTCTGAAGATGCCATTCATCATCCTGTCTGGGCAAAGAACGGTATGGTCGCGAGCCAAGAAGCTCTCGCTTCTGATATTGGACTCAAGATTTTAAAAGACGGCGGTAATGCGGTTGATGCTGGGGTCGCGGTTGGCTTTGCCTTAGCAGTGACTTTGCCGCGTGCTGGGAATATCGGTGGCGGTGGTTTTATGATGATTTATGACGCCAAGCAAGGCAAGACCGTGGCGCTTGATTACCGTGAAAAAGCACCAAGTAGCGCCTCACGTGATATGTATCTCGATGAGGAAGGTAATGCTGTCAGTGATTTATCTCGTTATCATGGTCTAGCGGTTGGCGTACCCGGGACAGTAGCAGGATTACTCAAAGCACTAGAAGAACATGGCACGATGAGCCGCGGACAGGTGATGGCACCAGCCATTGCACTGGCTGAAAATGGTATTGAAGTCACCGCAGGCTTGTCTGAATCGCTCACAGCATTGAGTGATCGCATGCAAAAATGGCCAAGTACTAAAAAGGTGTTTTTTAAACCTGATGGCAGCGCCTATCAACCTGGCGAACGCTTAAAGCAACCTGAACTTGCCCGCTCGCTAAAACTGATTGCCGCAAAAGGTGCAGATGGCTTTTATAAAGGTGAAACGGCCAAGAAATTGGTAAAAGCGGTTAATGATGCGGGTGGTCGTATGAGCTTACAGGATTTGGCTAATTATGAAGCCATCGCTCGCGAGCCAGTTAAAGGCGACTATCGTGGTTATGAGATTGTCTCGATGCCGCCACCGTCTTCTGGTGGTATCCATATCGTGCAAATCTTAAATATTTTAGAAGGTTATCCGCTAAAAGAATACGGACAAAACAGCGCGCAAACCATTCACTTAATGGCAGAAGCGATGCAGCTCGCTTATGCGGATCGCGCTGAGTACTTGGGAGATTCTGATTTTATCGACGTACCTACCAGTGGTCTAACCTCTCAGGCTTATGCGGATAAACTGCGTAGCCTAATCGATCCAAACAAAGCCACACCAGCTTCGACGATTAAAGCAAACAATCCCCTACCATATGAGAGCGATCAAACCACGCATTTCTCTGTCGTTGATAAAGACGGCAATGCCATAGCCAATACTTATACGCTAAACTTCTCTTACGGTACAGGTCTTGTCGCTGATGGCACAGGCATTTTATTGAATAATGAAATGGATGATTTTTCTGCCAAACCGGGTGTGCCAAATGGTTATGGCTTATTAGGCGGTGAAGCAAATGCCGTTGAAGCCAATAAACGTCCATTATCGTCTATGAGTCCGACGCTGGTATTCAAAGACAGCAAGCCTTACATCGTTACTGGTAGCCCAGGTGGTAGCCGAATTATCACCACGGTTCTACAAGTCATATCCAACGTCATCGACCATGACATGAATATCGCTGAAGCCACTCACGCACCGCGTATTCATGACCAATGGCTGCCTGATGAGATTCGTATCGAAAAAGCCCTTAATGTCGATACCATTAAAAAACTAGAATCAATGGGACATAAGGTCAGTCCGCAGTCTGCCATGGGCTCAACGCAATCGATTATGCTGACCCCAAATGGCGTGTATGGATCTTCAGATCCACGTATTGTCGATGCGGCAGTCGTTGGGTATTGATTTGATTTTTTTATGATAAATGCGTTTGGCGAAATTGGCTGGGCGACAAACCCGTGAATTGTTTGAACTGACGGCTAAAAGCACTGTGATCGCTGTAGCCGCAGTTCAACGATATCTGAGTCACTGACACCTCATGACGAGCCAATAACTTCACCGCATACTCCAAGCGCAGCTTTTGCACAAACTGTAATGGCGACATATTCAGTACGGCCTTAAAGGTGCGCTCTAGCTGCGATACGCTTAAATTAGCCAAGTCGGCCAATTGGGCGATATTTATTTTTTGATCAAGATGTGCTCGTACAAACTGAGCGACTTCAGCCAAGCGCGCGTGTTTACGTAAAACGCGCTCGTTATCTTCATCAATATCGACCGATATCCCAACCATGGCGACCACTTGTTGGCTCTTATTATAGATAGGCAGTTTATTGGTAATACACCATCCTAACTGACCGGACGCATAACTGTGCAGCTCTAAGTTATCAACGATAGACTTCCCCTCTCGCAATACCTTCATATCTTGCAAAATATAATCCCTACTCTGTCGATGCGAAAACACCTCTTCTGTGGTAAATCCCACGATATCTTCGTGCTGACTCAACTGACAGCGTTTTAACAAGGTTTTGTTTGCCAGCTGATAACGCGCCTGCTCATCTTTCACAAAAAATACCACATTGGTCAAAGTATTCAGCAGCGGTAGTAATAATGAGACATTACCGATAAAAGCCTCACGGCTGTCAGGACGATAGACAGTCATACTCTGCTGCAATGACGTGGTAAGCATAGCAAGCGCGGTATCTTCTATTACATCTGTTATTACATCAGTCATCGCATCTCATCCCTGTCATATCAATTTTACATTCAGCCAAACATCCATAACTCGAAGGCTATGTCACGCTGGCGAACAGCACGCAAGAAAAATTTACCGCAGCAGCACGTAGCTATTAACGTATCGACTTTATTTCGAACTGACTATTTTATTGCCAATTTTTAGGCACAGACCTCTCTAGTGTACACCGAGCCACTATGCAGAAATACGCATTTATCCATGAGAAAACACCAAGACGCTCTCTCTAAAAAAGTCCACTCTATATATAGACCTCAGAAAATAACAACCAACTATTGGCTGTTAACTTAAAACCATTAGGTCTCATGCATAAAAAGCGGAATATAACTTTTTCACGGATGAATTAGGGCGTCAGTCATGTCTTCTATATTATTTAATTTTAAAATTATTGACTCTCATACGGGCGGTGAGCCCACTCGTATGGTCTATGACGGCTTTCCTGAACTCGTCGGCGACACTCTTCAAGATAAGCTGCAATACTTCAAACAAAACTTCGATCATCTACGCAAAAGTATCATCTTAGAGCCACGCGGCAATGATGTTCTTGTCGGTGCGTTACTCTTCCCTGCTACCAATCCTAAAGCCGCAGCGAGCGTTATTTTCTTTAACAATGCTGGTTATTTAGGCATGTGCGGACACGGCACGATTGGCGTTATCGTCTCATTGGCTTATCAACGAAAGATATCGGCAGGCGTGCACTGGCTAGAGACTCCTGTCGGTCTGGTTAAAGCAACCTTACATGATGATGGCAGCTGTAGTGTACAAAACGTCCCTTCTTACCGTTATAAAAAACAAGTTGACGTTCACGTTCCTGAATTAGGGCTTATCCGTGGCGACATCGCTTGGGGTGGCAATTGGTTCTTTTTAGTCAGTGAGCATGGACAAGACATTCAAGCAAATAATGTCGAAAAATTGACTCAAGTAACCATGCAAATTAAGCAAGCATTAATCGCTGCTAATATCACCGGCAAAAACGGCGGCGAGATTGACCACATCGAGTTATTTGCCGATAGCGATGATGACCAAGTCGATAGTAAAAACTTCGTTTTATGTCCAGGTGCTGCTTATGACCGCTCACCCTGTGGCACCGGCACCAGTGCCAAGCTTGCCTGCCTTGCTGCTGACGACCTCTTAGCGCCTGGTCAAATCTGGCGCCAACAAAGTGTTGTTGGCAGTGTATTCACTGGCAGTTATCAATATGCAACTAAGCTCAATAATGCAGCTGGTACGGCCTATCCTGCACAGACCATTATCCCAACGATTCGTGGTCATGCTTATGTTTGTGCTGAGACCACGCTCATTGTGCAAGAATACGATCCTTTTAAATGGGGCATCCCGTCTTAATGAGCTCTCAGCATTATTTATGAAATGACCTGATTTATGAAGTGGCTTAACTTATTAAGTGACCTTATTTATTGATAAACGCGTAAACACTATCAAGAGTGCTTAATCGACGAACGTAAGCGAGAAAAATTATGACTACCTCAAACGTCGACTTGCATATCATTGGTGGCGGCATTATCGGTCTAGCGGCTGCGGTGACATTGCAAGCGCGAGGCGTAAAAGTCGCACTGCTGGACGCCAATGAAGTGGGTCAAGGCGCATCATTAGGTAACGCAGGTCATATCGCTACCGAGCAAGTATTCCCCATTGCTGATGCCAGCATGCTCCGTCATGTACCCGCCATGTTATTGAATCCGACTGGACCGCTGCGCATAGACTGGCGCTATCTGCCGCGTTTGATGCCTTGGGCAATGCAGTTGCTAATGAATATGCGCCCTGAGCCCTTTGAGCGGATTCATCAAGCGTTGTTAAGCTTAAATCAAAACAGCCTCCAAGCGTGGCAAGGCTTTGCTGATCAGTGGCAATTGGGCGATTGGATACAAGTAAAGGGTTCGTTATTAACGGTTGAAAAGCCTAGTAGTCTTGAGCTATTAACAGCACACGGTAAGCGTCTCAATGACATTGATGTGAGCAATGAGCTGCTGAGCAAAGAGGATTTATTAGAGCGTGAGCCTGCCTTACAAGAGAACCAGTTAGCAGCGTTATTTTTCCCAAATACAGGACATATCACCAATTTAAAAGCCGTTATTAATCAGCTTCACCATACTTTTAGACAGTTAGGCGGTCATGTCATTGAACATTGCCGCGTCCTTGCAGCGACCAATGATGCAGATGGTATTCATTTGACCACCAGTCAAGGTGATATGACAGCGACCAAAGTGATGCTATCAGCAGGCGCCCACTCTAAAGCCTTGGCCAAGCAATTAACGGGCGTCAACATCCCTTTAGATACCGAACGTGGTTATCACTTAATGCTACCGCATGAAAGCGCGCGCTTACAGATTCCCGTATCGAGTTTGGATCGACGCTTTGTCATGACCCCGATGCAAGACGGCCTACGTTTGGCGGGTACGGTGGAGTACGCAGGACTGGACGCGCCTGCCAATATGCAGCGTGCACATATGCTATTACAACAAGCGCAGCCTATGTTAAAAGCGCCGTTAGATGCTAGTGATAGCGTGTCATGGATGGGGTTTCGTCCATCGACCGCAGACTCCTTACCAGTCATCGACAAAATCGAGCGCGTATTTTTAAGCTTTGGTCATCAGCATTTAGGCTTAACGCAAGCTGTCGTTAGTGCGCAAATGATTGCCGAATACTATTTTGATGAAGACCATACTATCGATCCAAAACCGTATCAACTTACCCGCTTTCAATAAGGTGCTTATCGAACGGTTATGAACCAAGTAAAAATCAACCGATTCATCATTGAATCATTACCCGTTAAATCACCATCAATATCAACACCAATAAGGATAGTCTCATGAACATAAATGGAATTTTAGTCCCAATCGTCACCCCTTTCGACAATAACGGCGACGTTGATGCGCAAAAATTAACGACACTGGTCGAAGCTTTTATCGACAAAGGCGTAGCCGGTATCGTCGCTTGCGGTACCACAGGTGAGTACTATACGTTTTCGGCCTCAGAGCGCGAGCTCGTATTAACCACTATCGCTGCAGCCGCAAAAAATAAAGGCGCTGAAAATAAAGTCACTCTGATTGCTGGTATCAACAGCTTATCGACTGACCACTCTATTGAGCTTGCCGCACAAGCCAAAGCCTTAGGTTATGACGGCCTGATGCTGTCTGCCACCCCTTATAGCTTACCTGAGCAAGATGGCATCATCGCTCACTTCGAAAAAGTCGCGGATGCTAGTGAGCTGCCGATTATTATGTACAACTTCCCTGATCGTGTTGGCGTTGCCATTGAATTTGACACTGTTGCTCATCTAGCTAAGCATCCTAACATCGTCGGTGTAAAAGAAAGCAGCGGCGACTTTAGTCATGCGCTACGCATGCTGCAAGCTAATTTTGATGACTTTGATGTGGTTTGTGGCTGTGATGATCAGCCCGTTGATTTCTTCTTTTGGGGTGCAAAAAGCTGGATCGCAGGCGCAGCGAACGTCTTCCCAGCAGAACAAGTCGCATTATTTAACGCCACCCAGCAAGGCGACTGGGATAAGGCCAAGCAAATCATGAGTGAGATTTATCCTGCTATCCATTCTATGGAGTCTGGCAACTACAACCAAAAGGCCAAAGCGGGATGTTTAAAAGGCAGCATGGATGTCGGCTCAGTTCGCGTGCCACTAACTGACATGCCAGAAGACGAAAAAGCAGAGTTTTTAGCCTTACTGTCTAAATAGCACTCAGCTCAGCTTAGTAAAAACAATGTTAAGGATAACCCACGCTAAATTTGATGCCGTATTCAAATCTCGAATCGATGACATCAAACTTAGCAGATAAGGATTAGAAAAATGAGCACCAAACAACAATCTACCAAACAACAAGTATTTGAGAAAGCAAAACAGCAGCAATTATGGGCGGGTCACTTAATAGCAGCAGATGGCTTATCAGACGCTACTTTGGACAATTACACGCCGATTGATAACAGTATTATCGGTCAAATTGCGTCAGGTACTAGCGATGATGTCGATACTGCCGTGCAAGTCGCTCGCGATGCTTTTGAAAACGGTGAATGGCGTCGTCTGGCTCCTGCTGAGCGCAAGGCTATTGTGCAGCGCTGGTGTGCACTCATGCATGAGCACGTCGAGGAGCTGGCAGCATTAGATTGTGTGGATGCGGGCAAGCCGATTACCGAATGCTTAAACACTGACATGCCAGCGACTATTGAAACTTTTGAATGGTATGCCGAGGCCGCTGATAAGGTATTTGGCAAAGTCGCGCCGACAGGTAACGCGGCTTTAGGACTTATCGTGCAAGAGCCCATTGGTGTCGTTGGTGCGGTATTACCTTGGAACTTCCCAGCCCAAATGTACGCTTGGAAAGTCGCCCCTGCTCTCATTATGGGCAACTCCGTTATTGTTAAACCTGCTGAGCTGACCTCTCTATCGGCTTATCGTTTAACCGAGCTTGCCTATGAAGCTGGCGTGCCCAAAGAAGCGCTGCAAATGGTCTGCGGTCTTGGTGAAAATGTCGGTGCCGCACTCGGCCAGCATATGGATGTCGATATGGTGTCGTTCACCGGCTCAACAGAGGTCGGACGTCTATTCTTACAATACTCGGCCCAAAGCAATCTAAAAGAGATCGTCTTAGAATGCGGCGGCAAAAGCCCACAAATAGTCTTTGATGATGCCGTACTTGATGACGCCGCCATTAACGATATCCTATCAGCCGCGTTTTGGAATATGAGTGAAAACTGTAGCTGCGGCTCACGCTTATTAGTTCACAGCAGCCAAAAACAAGCGCTACTTGAGCAACTAAAAAACGGTCTAAAAGGTTGGAAGGTCGGCTCACCCTACGATCCTGATACTGCCATTGGTCCTATGATTGAAAAAGCCCATTTTGACAAAGTTTCACATTATTTACAGACTGCTAAAGAGGAAGGCGCAACGATCGTTGCAGGTGGCAACATTCGTGAAGATTTAGGCAGTGGCTGGTATATTGAGCCGACTATTTTTGATGATGTTACAGCCGATATGACTTTGTTCAAGGAAGAAGTATTTGGTCCTTTGCTGGCGGTAACGAGTTTTGAGACCGAAGAAGAAGCCATCAAATTAGCCAATGAAACCAACTATGGACTCGCCGCTTCTTTTTATACACAGAACATCAAGCGCGCTTATCGTGTGGCATCGTCCATTAAAGCAGGTACTGTTTCAATCAACGGTTTTTCAGAAGGTGATATCACGACGCCATTTGGTGGTTATAAACAATCAGGGTTTGGCGGTCGTGACAATGGTTTAGAAGCCTTATCACAATACGCACAGACCAAGACTATTTGGTTAGTTAATTAACAAGCGTGTTCAGTCAGTACAGTCATAAATTAAAACAACAGCTTAAATGATTTAAGCCTTTAGTCACATACTTACAGGGAAGTAAGGCCATGGAAGCGATTATTAATACCATCGTCGGCTATATATGGAGCGATGCGTTAGTTTATTTGGCACTCGGTGTCGGCATTTATTTTACCGTGATGACTCGCGGTGTCCAGTTTCGCTATCTCAAAGAGATGACTAGACTGTTGTTTGATAAGCAAACTTCAACCCAAGGTATTAGCTCTTTCCAAGCCTTTTGTATGGCGTTATCAGGTCGTATTGGGGTTGGTAATATCGCAGGGGTGGCCACCGCTATCGCAGCGGGTGGTCCAGGAGCGGTATTTTGGATGATTGTCATGGGCTTACTTGGCGGTGCGAGTGCTTTTATTGAGTCTACCCTTGCACAGGTTTATAAGCATACGGTCGATGATCAATATCGTGGCGGCTCGCCCTTCTATATCGAACGTGGTCTAAAGATGAAGCCATTCGCTATTCTAGTAGCAGCAGTCACTTGTCTTTCTTATGGTGTTTTGGTGCCGGGCGTGCAAGCCAACACCATTGCCGACTCTTTCAATACCGCCTTTAATATCCCACCCGTCATAACTGGTGCCATCATCGTTGCTCTATTGGCCTTTATTATCTTTGGCGGTGTCAAACGTATCGCCAGTTTTGCTGGCACGGTTGTGCCCTTTATGGCAATTGGCTATATTCTGTTGATGGTTATTGTCTTGGCCTTTAATGCCTCAAACCTACCTGCTATGTTCGCTCTTATTTTCAAAAGTGCGTTTGGTATGGATGCTGTCTTTGGCGGTATTGTTGGTTTAGCAATATCTTGGGGTGTGCGCCGTGCTGTATTCTCAAACGTTGCTGGTGCAGGCGAAGCTACTTTCAGCTCCGCTGCTGCAGAAGTCTCTCACCCTGCCAAACAAGGCTTAGTGCAAAGCTTTTCTATCTATGTTGATACGGTTCTCGTCTGTACTGCAACTGCGCTTATGATCTTGTCTACCGGCATGTATAACGTTATTCCTGCCGAAGGCTTGGTCTTAGTCGAAAACATGCCTGGCATTGCAGCTGGAACCGCATTTACTCAAGCCGCAGTATCAACGGTATTTAGTCAATTCGGTAGCGGTTTTGTTGCTATTGCTATCTTCTTATTTGCCTTTACTTGCTTGATTGCTTATTACTACATCGCTGAAACCACCCTAGTCTATTTGGATAGCAAGCTACGCTATCCAGTACTAAAGCCAATATTAAAAATTATATTCTTAATAATCTGCTTCACTGGTAGTATGCAATCAGTCGGTGTTATGTGGGCGCTAGGTGATATTGGTTTCGGCAGTATGTGTTACCTTAACTTCATCGCCATCGTCTTACTCAGCAAAACGGCGTTAAAAGTGTTAAAAGACTACGACGAGCAAATGAAGCTAGGACTCGATCCTGTCTTTGACCCTAGAAAAGCAGGCGTTGAAAACGCAGACTTTTGGATAGCTTATAGTGATAAACATGATAAGCGTTAAATATTAGCTAAATAATCGTAAATCTTTCACCTATCAGAGCCTTCTACATCATTATGATATAGAAGGCTTTTTCCTATAATCAAACCCATTCCCAAAAACCATCCATTCAATTTGATACCCTTGAATCGGTGGCTGTACGTACCAAATAATGCTATTATTAGCAGCTAAATTTAAAATGAATAAATATGGCTATTGACGTCTTATTCACTTCTAATTAACTCTAAAACACCAATTAAATCATTGATAATAATAAATTTATTTTCTTAGCAACCTATTTCCTTTTGATCGTATCAGTAAGAGTCCTCTATGGCATTTGTACACCTTGGCATTCACAGCGAATATTCGATCACCGATTCTATCGTGCGTATAAAGCCGCTTATCAAAGCGGCGGCGGCAGACAACCAACGTGCGCTGGCGTTAACTGATTTATCCAACCTTTATGCCACGGTGAAGTTCTATCGTGCCTGCCTAGGTGCTGGTATCAAACCGATTATCGGTAGCGAAGTCATCATGGAGAATGAGGACACGCGGCTAACCCTGCTAGCGATGGATAACGAGGGTTATCAAAACATTACCCGTATCGTCTCGCTTGGCTTCACTGAAGGACGCGCTGACGCTGCCAATCATGGCGTGCCTGTCATCAAACGCAGCCATATTTTAGAGCATGCCGCAGGCGTCATTGTCTTATTTACCGAAAAGTCAGATGTGGGTCAAGCGCTAGTCGGCTCTATGCCAGAAAAAGCTGATGAGCTGCTGACAGAATGGCAAGCACAGTTTGATGATCGCTTATACTTTGCCATCAAGCGTACCAATCGTTCAGGGGAAGACACCTTTATTCAGGCTGCTATCCACTCAGGTGCCAAATACAATATTCCTATTATTGCTCATAACGACGTACGCTTCTTAGAGCAAGACGATTTTGACGCCCATGAAGCACGCGTCTGTATCGCAGGCTCCTACGTGCTCGCTGACCAAAATCGTCCGCAAACCTATTCAGATGAGCAATATCTTAAAACCCAAGCACAGATGGAGCAGTTGTTTGATGATATTTCACAGGTAATTGATAATACTTTGCGTTTAGCAACCCGCTGTAATGTAACCTTGACCCTTGGTATTAACGTCCTGCCCGATTTTCCTGTCCCTGAAGGCGAAACGATTGAATCGTTTTTTCGCGCAGAGTCAATACGGGGCCTTAACAATCGATTAGATAAGCTATTTCCCGTTGAAGCACGTACTGATAACTGGAGCGATTTTCGCCAAAAGTATGATGAACGCTTAGAATATGAGCTGGAAGTTATCTTATCCATGGGCTTTCCCGGTTACTTCTTAATCGTCATGGACTTTATCCGCTGGGCAAAAGCCAATGGCGTACCCGTTGGACCCGGTCGTGGTTCTGGTGCAGGATCCTTGGTCGCTTATGCGTTAAACATTACCGACCTCGACCCTATCCATTACGACCTACTATTTGAGCGCTTCTTAAATCCTGAGCGTGTCTCCATGCCCGATTTCGATATTGACTTTTGTATTGAAGGTCGTGACCGTGTTATTGATTATGTGGCGCAAACTTATGGGCGTGAAGCGGTCTCGCAAATTATAACCTTTGGTACCATGGCGGCAAAAGCAGTGGTACGAGATGTGGCGCGGGTACAAAGTAAATCGTACTTTCTTGCCAGCAAATTGTCTAAATTAATTCCAAAGACCCCCGGTATTACGCTCAGCCAAGCGCTCGAGCAAGAGCCACAGCTTAAAGACTTAATCTCCAATCCTGACAATATGGATTATGAAGATGCTATCGAAATTTGGGAGATGGCAATCAAGCTTGAAGGTGTCTGCCGAAACGTTGGTAAACATGCCGGTGGCGTACTAATTGCCCCGCATAAAATCACTGACTTTAGCGCCATTTATTGTGATGACGATGGTCACCGTGTCAGTCAGTTTGATAAAGATGATGTCGAAGCGGTTGGTCTGGTAAAGTTCGACTTTTTGGGTCTACGTAACTTAACCGTCATTAACGCTGCGGTAGAAAACATCAACTTGCGTCGTGCGAAAGAAGGCAAAGAAGCGTTGGTGTTAGAAGACTTGCCATTAGATGACAAAAAAGCCTACAAGCTATTGCAAGATGCCAAGACTACTGCCGTCTTTCAGCTTGAAAGTATGGGTATGAAAAAGTATTTGGCGAAATTACAACCGACTAATATCGAAGATGTGATCGCCATGTGTGCGCTCTATCGTCCGGGTCCGCTCGATGCTGGCATGGTAGAGATGTATATTGATCGTAAACACGGTCGCGAGGAAGTCATCTATGACCATCCAAACCTTGAGCCAATATTAGAAAACACCAACGGCGTTATTGTCTATCAAGAACAGGTCATGCAGATCTCGCAGGTCATGGCAGGATATAGCTTGGGTGGTGCGGACATGTTACGCCGTGCGATGGGTAAAAAGAAACCCGAAGAGATGGCCAAACAGCGCGATATCTTTGTCACTGGTGCCACGGCGCAAGGTATCGATGAAGTGACCTCAGGTGGTGTCTTTGACCTGATGGAAAAGTTCGCTGGTTACGGTTTTAACCGCTCGCATTCTGCCGCATATGGCGTGCTTGCTTATCAGACCGCTTATCTCAAGCAATACTACCCTGCCGAATTTATGGCAGCGGTATTGACATCAGATATGAACAACACCGACAACGTGGTGTTCTTTATCAATGATTGCCGTGAAAACTTTGAGTTAACTGTGGTCAATCCATCGGTGAATCGTAGTGAATGGCATTTCGTCGCCGATACCCCGACCAATATCATTTATGGCTTGGGTGCGATTAAAGGCGTTGGCGAAGGTGCCGTTGAGTCTATCGTTGATGCGCGCCGCCGTGAAGGTCCGTTTAAAGATTTATATGACTTCTGCCGCCGCGTCGATATCAAAAAAGTCAATAAACGTACGCTTGAGGCCTTAGTGAGTGCTGGGTGTTTTGATGACTTTGCGGCGACCCTACGTCCTGACTTGCCAGCCGATGAAGCTTACGAGATTCGTGGCGCGCTTATGAGTCAATTGCCAAGCGCCGTACAAGCCGCTGAACAAGACCGTCAGAACCGTGAAATCGGCATGATGGACTTATTTGGTGAAATGGACGGTGTCGTTGCTGCACCGCCATTGGTCATGACCTCAGAATTAATTTGGGGTGATAAGCACCGTTTAAAAGCGGAGAAAAACACCTTAGGTTTGTATTTAACCGGCCATCCAATCAATGAGTATTTGGATGAGATCAAACGCTATACCTCAGGCGCACGTCTCGATAAGCTAACGGACACTGGTTACAACGGTAGCTGCTATTTTGCAGGCTTAATTATCGATATCGCTAACTTTGGTAATCGTAATGTAATTATCTTAGATGATGGAACCTCACGCCTTGAAGTTAGCTGCTATGCTGAACGTTTTAACCGTGTCAAAGAACAGTTGAAGGTGGATGAAGTGGTCATCATCAAAGGCAGTATTCGTGAGCGTGACGGTCGTCTGTTTGCTCGTCTTGATAATGCCATGAGTATGGTTGATGCACGCTTGCGATGGCTGAAAAAAATCAGTATTAAAGTCCACGGCAGTGACATTAACCTACTGACACGTTTGCAGCCACTACTCAAATCGGCACAAGCTGACATTATCCCAAAACCGCGCTTGTCCTTTAATGACGAGCAGGACGAGCAAGGTAATAGCAACAATAACGTTTATGACCCTGCCATGGGTGGCAGCTTGTATGACGAAGACGGTAATGATTTGTTGGCATTAGAAAGTGATATGAGTCAAAGCGCTTCTAATCAAAGTTATGCCAATAATGCTCTGAGCAATACCGACGCCTCAATCAACGATAACTGCCTGCCGCTGGGACTTAGCATTTACGAAGAGTTCGGTATTGCTAATGTAGGGCTCTCCGAACATTGGCGCGTCTACCCTAACGATGATAATTTGCAGCAGTTGAAGAACATGCTTAGCGAAGATAATTTACATTTTCATTATAGCTAGGGCGTGTCCTCATTTAAAAAATGGTCATAAAAATGAGATAAATTGCAGGCAAGTGAGGAAAATAGCGGAAATAATATCGGGATATTAATCAGCTATTTGACGATGTTTGGCAAAATTTAGCCATTTTTAGCCCATTTAGATACAATCGCTTGAATTGAGGGCACGCCCTAAACTGTTTATTGTGGTTATTCGAACTGCACTAATTTTACGATATTGGACATACCCTTATGACTGAAAATTTTAATAACAATCCTATCAATGCTGCTTCTGATGAAGAAATTATCAATCACGAACAATTTGAAGACATGCGTGACTTGCTAGAAGAAGACTTTGCCGACTTGATACAAGTTTATATTGCTGATAGTTACCAGCGCCTCACAAAGTTACGAGCTGCCCAACAAAAAAATGATAATGCCAATGGTTTCGAAGTTGCTCATGCGCTAAAAGGGGCTTGCGCCAACTTGGGTACGACCCAGTTGATGAACCTGAGCAGCCAATTACAAGAGCGCTGCCGTGAGCGCCGTATCGGTGAGCAAGCGGCACTGATTGAAGATATCGCCGTCGCCTTACAACGTGCTGAACAGGCAATCAATCAACGCTTGGGGCAATCATGAGTAGTGTGAATGACTATCTTTCTTGCCTACAAGTCGTCATGGTTAATACCACTTTGCCTGCCAATATCGGCTCAGCGGCACGCGCCATGCATACCATGGGTTTGTCGCGTTTAACTGTCATCGATCCCAAGCTACCAATCGATGACACCAGCGTCTCTCATGCTGCTGGTGGCAGTGACGTATTATCATCAGCCTTGATATCGCCAAGCCTAGAGTCTGCTATTGGAGATTGCCAGCTCGTATTTGCGGCCAGCAGTCGCAGCCGTCATTTGCCGCGCCCTGTGGTGACACCCACGCAAGCTGCCAAAATCATGTTTGATTTTATCGATAAGCAAACTGCTCTCGATGTAGCCGATAATAATGAAAGCATTAAATTGAGTGAAAATGCTCAATCTACAAATAAGCCAAATATTGCTATCTTATTTGGGCGTGAAGACCGCGGATTGACCAATGAAGAATTGGCTTACGCTGATTATCATATTCAAATTGATGCCAATCCGGCTTATCCTGTGCTCAACGTTGCCTCTGCCGTGCAAGTGATTGCCAGCTTTATCTTTGCTTATGCACAAACTCATGCCCAAACGACTACCAACAGCCTAGATAATGATAAAGATGCAACGGTTCAGCCAACATTAGACGTTCATCTACGGCAACAATGGGATGAACCCGCCATTAGCCAACAGCAATTACAGCAGCTGACTCAGCGCACGACTGAATTGATGGTTCAACGCGGACTGGCCGATAGTGAAAACCTAAAGTCTTTACCGTCACGCCTATCACGACTGGGCTCACGCTTACAGCTTGATCAAAAAGAATATCAGCTATTAAGCGCTTTAATTGCTAAGCTTGCAAAAGATTAAAGCTTCTAATGCGCAATGTTTAGGGCGTTGAGTTTTTGGCATTGGCAACAGTAGTGTTAGTGTATTGCAAATCAGATGGTTTAATAATAAAAAGGAGTTAACAGTGAACTGGACTGTTTATTTATCTGGAGAGATACACAGCGACTGGCGGCAGAAAATTATGCAAGGTGCGAAGGATTATGGTCTTGCTATTACCTTTACCTCCGCCGTGACTGAACACGAAGCCAGCGACGCGGCTGGTGATGTGTTGGGTAAAAATGACAATGGATTCTGGCGCGACCATCAGTCATCAAAGGTGAATGCGATTCGTACCAAAAATATGATTCAAAAATGTGATATTGCCATAATTCGCTTTGGTGATAAATACAAACAATGGAACGCCGCCTTTGACGCGGGCTACTGCGCCGCTTTGGGCAAACCTTATATCACGCTACATGCTGAAGATATTATTCATCCGCTAAAAGAAGTGGATGCGGCTGCAATGGCATGGGCGCAAACGCCTGAACAGGTTGTCGAACTGCTAAAATATGTTACCAGTGACAGCTAAGTAACCTGTGCAAGTCGCCTATGTAAGTCACCTATGATTGTCTATAGAAAAATCGCCACTGCTTGGTGTTTATCTATAAACAATCTGTTTTAATTTATTATTCATCGCTATATTTTGTACTGCGAAACTGCTATAACTAAAGAGATTGTCATCAAAAATACGATAGGACGCTTTATGTCATTGCCAGCCAAATTGTTCAAATCGCTTACCAGCATCAAAAAAGATCTAAAAGAAGATATCGATGCGGTATTCACCCGCGATCCTGCAGCGCGTAATAGCTTGGAAGTCATCCTAACCTATCCTGGCATCCACGCGCTTATTTTGCATCGCGGGGCACATTATCTGTGGCAACATGAGCAAAAGCTCGCTGCTCGCGTTATTTCTTACGGTTCGCGTATCATCACAGGCATTGAAATTCATCCGGCTGCCAAAATTGGTAAGCGATTCTTTATCGATCATGGGGTTGGCGTGGTCATTGGTGAAACAGCAGAAATTGGTAATGACGTCACGCTTTATCATGGCGTCACCCTCGGCGGCGTCTCGCAAAATAATGGCAAGCGTCACCCAACCTTAGAAGATGGGGTGACAGTCGGGGCTGGTGCAAAAGTATTGGGCCCATTTACTGTGGGTAAGAATGCCAAAATCGGCTCAAATGCTGTGGTTGTCAAACCCGTCCCAGCAAATGCCACCATGGTCGGTAGTGCGGCTCGCATGATTTCGGACTATCATGATGAAAAAGGCAATCCCATCGCGACCAAAGTCCAAGATGCCAAACAGCAAGAAAAAGTCGCGCAAGCTGGCAGTACTGACAAAGATAAAGTAAAAGACACAGTATCGAATACCAAACGAACCACCACCTTTCAAGCCTACGGTATTGACCCTTTCTCTCAAGACCCTGTCGCAGAAGCCTTTGCTAAAATGCTTGAACATATCCAGCAATCAGAAAACCGCCTAGATCAATTGCAAAGTGCGATGTGCAAAATCGATCCTAATTTTTGCAAAAAGGAATACGACAAGCTGTGCTTAGAGGATTTAGATGTGATTGGTCGGTCTGATATGGATGCAGCAGGCGCTGAGCAAAAGTAAGCTGCTAGCTATCTTAGATACTAAATAGAAAGAGGCCAAACAGCCTCTTTTTTTTATGCTTAGATTAACACATGAAGTGCAATACCAAATGCAAGGTGAAAAAAAGACCTAGATGCGCTAGCATCAAAGTTTTTA
>NZ_JBEOOZ010000032.1:0-25798 GCF_040309625.1 Psychrobacter sp. 78a-MNA-CIBAN-0178 | reverse complement strand
TAAAGACTTTGATGCTAGCGCATCTAGGTCTTTTTTTCACCTCACATTTGGTATTGCACTTCATGTGTTAATCTAAGCAACATAAAAAATGGCCGAAGTAAGCATTACTCCGGCCATTTTTCACCATCTACTTTTTGCTAATTAGCACTTAGTACCATCATTAACTTCGGTAATCAGCATTTATCTTGACATAATCGTAAGACAAATCGCAGGTATAAACGGTATCGCTAGCGTCGCCACGTGCCAGATCAATATGAATGGTAATCTCAGGACGACTCATGACGGTCTTACCCGCCGCTTCCGTATAGCTGGGAGCAACACCACCATTTTGGCAAATCATCACCTCATCTAGATAAACATCGACTTGCTCGGTATCCAAATCTTCGATACCCGCATAACCCACTGCGGCAAGGATACGACCCCAGTTGGCATCACTAGCGAAGAACGCGGTCTTGACCAACGGAGAATGTGCAACCGCGTACGCCACATCGCAGCACTCTTGCGTCGTCTTGCCGCCCGTCACTTTTACAGTCATAAACTTGGTAGCGCCTTCCCCATCACGTACAATCAATTGTGCCAGACGGACGAACACCTCGGTCAAAGCTGAAACTATAGCCTGATAATGCGGGTG
Source organism: Psychrobacter sp. 78a-MNA-CIBAN-0178 (assembly GCF_040309625.1). Classification (NCBI taxonomy): domain Bacteria; kingdom Pseudomonadati; phylum Pseudomonadota; class Gammaproteobacteria; order Moraxellales; family Moraxellaceae; genus Psychrobacter; species Psychrobacter sp. 78a-MNA-CIBAN-0178. The sequence goes on along the minus strand of NZ_JBEOOZ010000032.1, from coordinate 25,167 downwards.
TTCTGGACTGTCAATCATATCAGCGCTGGCTGTACCGGTGGCAATCAATACGCAACAGTCATTGGTCGAGGTATCACCATCGACAGTAATACGGTTAAAAGACTGCTCATTAATGGCACTTAGCATCTCTTGTAATAAATCAGCCGCAATATTGGCATCGGTCGCCACATAGCCAAGCATGGTCGCCATGTTTGGTCGTATCATGCCTGAGCCTTTTGACATGCCGGTAATATGATAGCTGCTACCTGCGGCGTCGACCTTTTGGCTAGCAAGTTTAGGGACAGTGTCTGTGGTACGGATACCATTCGCCGCCACCAGCCAATTATCAGCGGCTAAACTGGAAAGCGCTTTATCTAAGCCTGCGATGACCGCCTCACTGTTTAGTGGCTCGCCAATCACTCCAGTCGAAAACGGCAACACAGAACTGACATCCACGCCTGCTTTACTGGCCAGCGCTGTACAGATATCAACTGCGCGGCGTTTGCCGTCTGCACCCGTCCCAGCATTGGCATTGCCCGTATTGGTGACCAAATAGCGCGGACTGGCTTTGGCAAAATGCTCACGCAATACTCTTACTGGCGCAGCGCAAAAGGTATTTTTAGTCGTGACCACGGCACTGTTTGCCGTCTCAGCAATCTCAATCACCACCAAATCATTACGATCTTTGTAGCGTACGCCTGCAGCGGTCGCACTTAACTTAATGCCATCGATAGGATAAATAATATCAGGTACTGCAACATTTCCAACAGCCATAGTGACTTCCTTACTTTCCAGTTTTTATGATTATAAATAGAATGTTATTTGTGAGTGTTCAACACGCCCTAGGGTTTGCTTAATTTAAATGCCGACCAGATAGGTGCATGGTCAGAGGGTTTTTCCATGGCACGTAGCTCATAGCTGATACCGGCATCAACGCAGTCATCGACTAGGTCTGAGGTGCACAAAATATGATCGATACGTAGGCCACGCTTAGGGTCATCGTTGAAGCCGCGACTGCGGTAATCGAACCAGCTATACAACTCTGTACTCTCTGGATAGTGCAAACGATAAGTATCGGTCAACTCGCGTGACATTAGTGCTGCATACCAATCACGCTCTTCTGGCAAAAACGAGGTCTTTCTATTTTTCAACCAGCGCTTAGCATTAACTTCACCAATACCGATATCAATATCTTCTGGGGCAATATTCATATCACCCATGACGATGAGCGAGCGACCTTCTGCTTTTAGCGTATCGATATAGGTCATCAAATCGGCATAATAAGCACGTTTCATCGGGAATTTGGTCGGATGGTCTTGACTTTCACCTTGAGGAAAATAGCCGTTGAGTACATCAACCTCACGACCATCAAATTCATAGCGCGCATGGATAAAACGCTTTTGTGCCTCAACGTCTTCACCAGGAAAGCCTTTTTGCACAAATATAGGCGCAACCTTGGACAAGAGTGCCACGCCATAATGTCCTTTTTGCCCAAAATACTCTACGTGATAGCCAAGGCTTTCTATGTTCTCTAGAGGAAATTGCTCGTCATGTACTTTGGTTTCTTGTAGACCCATCACATCAGGATCGATTACCTCACGCACCGCCTCTAGCTGATGTTGACGAGCGCGAATACCATTGATATTAAAACTGACAAAACGGGTCATAAATTATCCTATACTGATTGATTAAAAGACGGTGCTGATACGCGTATATAAATCACTATGATAACAGACGTAAGCAAGCCTGACTGTTGCGTGCCCTGATATCTTAAGCTAGAGTAGCTGTTATTAGGACGATGGCTATTAAATGAAAGCGAGCGCCTCAGGCCGATTACACAACACTTATTAAAATAATTATTGAGCATTGTTATGACAACCACTATTAGCAAAAACGCCAACACCTTGCCAAAGACAAAAAAACAAATCACGCCATTATTTGCAAAAGACTACAACGTCTATATTAACCATACTGACGCTGGCGGTATAGTCTACCACGCCAATCATTTGGTGTTTTTTGAAAACTGCCGCCGCGATTGGTTTGGCCAGCTGGGTTTAAATGGGTATTTCTTACAGACTGATGAGGGTCAAGTACAGCATTTTGTGGTGAGTCAGGCAGACTTACAATATAAAAGAGCCATTCTGCTGGATGAAGTCATTAGTGTGCGTGTCGATAAAATCGAGTTAAAACCTGCCAGCATCGTTTTTTACCAGAGCATTCACCGTCATAGTCCAGACAAGGCCTCTACTGATAATAACCTTACCGATAACGCTTCTACCGATAGCGTCAAGAACAGTGCCAAGAACAACGCCAACGCCAATAATAGCTTATTAAGTAGTGGTAAAATCGTCATCGCTTGCGTGCAAAATCAAGTCAGAGCAGAGCCGGATGTTGCCGTTGCGAGCGCTGCACCAATGCGTCCAATTCGTGTGCCAAACAAACTGCGTGAGGCCTTACAAGAAGCGATTGATCAACCTATAAATACACAATGATGCCGACCTATGAGCGTTGATAATGACATGCCTATCGTTGAATTTAAAGACATCTGTGTCCATAGTAAGCGTATCACGCTAATCGATACTGGTGATAAACAGCCCACTATTAGGGCACAAACAAATAACTTGTCTGCCACCTATGATAAGTGGACGCGCAAATTCAGAAAAAACGCTTCTTCTAAGCAAATATTATCGACACCCAAAAGAGTCTTGATAAACAACGTTAGCGGTACATTATTAGCAGGTCAAGTGACCCTTTTGACAGGGTCTTCTGGCAGCGGCAAATCCGTTTTACTGCGTGTGCTTGCAGGCTTACTGCCGATGAGCAGCGGTAAAGTCTGTTTGCGTAATGATAAAGAGTTAAATAATAGAAGTGATAATAGCAGCCTTTATCATAGTATTCATAATACGCCGCCGCCTGAGTGGCGCGCGCGTATCGCCCTACTGGCTCAGCAACCACAATTGCTAGAAGGCACGGTACTTGAGAATTTACAAATACCCTATCGCCTACAAGCGCATCAGCACCTTGATTTTGATATCGACTGGCATATCGCTCAACTTGTTAAGCTCGAACGCCGCGCTGATTTTTTACAGCAAGCGGCCAGTTATTTATCTGGTGGCGAGCGCCAACTGGTCAACACTTTACGTCTTTTACAACTAAACCCACAAGTGCTGTTATTAGATGAGCCGACGGCGGCTTTAGACAGCGATACTTCAGCTCAGCTGGTATATTTACTGATTGACTGGTTACGCGGTGATGCCCAGCGCAGCGTATTATGGGTGACACATGATACGCAAGACATTATGCCATTAGCCGACAGACATTGGCACATGCAAGCAGGCGTCTTAACCGAAGTGAGCTAACATTATCATCAGCTTTCAGTTATTGCTGTTGTTGACAATAGTGACGGCATTTAGGGTCTGTTGAACATTCAAATGTGGAACTGGCAGTGGCTATTTTTTAAACAATACGCAGTGAAGTTTTTGACGCCTAGTCATTCTAGGTTAGATAATTTCGCCATGTATTGGCAAAAAATAGCCCTGCCCTGAAAGGCTGATACTAAAATCACCCCAAACGTTGTTGTAAACCTAGCTAAGGTCTCGACATTATCGTCGGTTTACGCCTGATTTGATAAAAGGTTTGGGACGATTTTAGCAATCAGCAGTCCTAATATTTGAATGTTCAACAGACCCTAATATTTATTGACCTACATCACACCTTAACTCCTTAAACCCCTTTGATAATGAGCCGCTATGAACGCGACGGACGATATGCAAATATTCCTCACCTATGGTGATATTGCGCTTGCCAGCAGTTTAATTATTATCGTGCTTATCATCTCTTGGCGACTGCGTTTAGCTTTAACCAAAACACTATTAACAGCTGCTATTCGCACCATCGTTCAGCTCAGCTTTATCGGTCTGATTTTGGCATGGATTTTTGCTCGTGAACAGTGGTACGAAGTCCTACTCATACTGACTATCATGACCGTAATCGCTGGTGCTGCAGCCAAAAATCGAGTCAAACGCAGCTACAAAGGTTTATTCACTGACACCTTGCTCGCTGTCAGTCTATCAGCCGTATTGGTCACCAGTATCGCAATCATGCTTATATTAAGAGTACAGCCGTGGTATACACCGCAATTCGTCATTCCCATATTAGGCTTAATATTAGGCAATTCTTTGACCGCCATCTCCTTGACCAGCAACCAGTTGATTGAGGCCTTTCATGAGCAGCAAGGACGTATTGAAACGATGTTGAGTCTCTCTGCCAGCCCGTTCGAAGCTGTGCATGAGCAGATAAGAGCCGCCATTATTAATGGCATGACCCCAACGCTAAACTCTATGCTGGTGGTTGGTATTGTCAGTCTACCAGGGATGATGACTGGGCAAATACTAGCGGGTGCAGATCCTACTCAAGCGGTACGCTATCAGATTATCACTATGTTCTTGATCTGTGTTAGTAGCACGTTGGGATGTACTATCAGTGCGTTACTGATTTACCGACGTTTTTTTAATAGCAAACAACAGTTTACCTTGCCTTAGTGACCATGCGTCTTATTTATCTTGCCTCAGATATAAATCTAATTATCTAATTTTTGTATGTACTGCTCAGTACTTGCATGCTAATATTGCCTACAATTAGATTCATGCTAATGTGTTACTCAAATGTATCATTATATTCTCTCTAGTTGATATAACAGGTAATTAATAAGAAGTTTTTCGTACCAATCAGATCTTTTGGTATGGATTTACCCATACGGTTGCTTCGCTTATTTACCACTTTTTATCATGATATAAAATATATAATGGCAACAAAATCTTAGCAGCCAGTCAATAGATAAGGATGTTATCGCTCTCAGCGGCAAATGGTTCACGTCAGCGCTGATTTGTTTTATTGACACGGATATGACTGCTTTCTCACCAAACCTTAATCTATATTAAACCTCAAGGACGCTGACTATGACGTTAAATAAACCTTGGCTTGCCCAATATCCGGCAGGCATGCCGAAGTCGATCGATCCAGATAGATATGGCAGCATAGTAGAGCTATACGAAGAATGCTTTGATCGCTTCCGTATGCATCCCATGAGTATCTGTATGGGCGTCACCCATACGTATGACGACATTGATAAAGCGTCGCTCGCCGTTGCTGCATGGCTGCAAGCTCAAGGGTTACCTCAAGGTACGGTGGTTGCGCTCATGATGCCAAACGTCCCGCAATATTTGCCAACCATGATTGGTATTTTGCGCGCCGGTTATGTCTGTACGCCTGTCAATCCCCTATATACCGGTCGTGAGCTACGCCATCAATTGAATGACTCGGGTGCTCAGGTTATTTTTGTGGTTAATAACTTTGCCCAAGCGCTCGAGCAAGTTATCGACGAGACCAATATCAAGCGTATTGTCCTATCGAAAATGGGCGATATGATGGGTCTAAAAGGTATCTTAGTAAATACTATTATTCGTCAGGTTAAGCGTCTGGTACCCAAGTACAAGCTGAACGATCCTAAGCATGAAGTCACTAAGTTCCCTGACGTTCTTAAAAAAGGTAGAAACCTACCGCTACAAAAACCAAGAATGGCCTTGGACCAAAAAGCTTTTTTACAGTATACAGGCGGTACTACTGGTCTATCTAAAGGGGCGATTTTATCGCAGCGTAATATCGTGGCAGCTTCTATGCAATCAGAAGCATGGACACGCCCTATTACCTCGGAGATCAATGAAGTCTATATCAATATGGTCATGGCCTTACCGCTGTATCATATCTTTGCCTTTATGTTGAGTTTGCTCGGCATGCGCTCGGGCTATACCTTTATCTTGGTACCCAATCCACGTGATATCCCTGGATTTATCAAGACCTTGTCAAAACAACCGTTCCATATCTTCCCAGCGGTCAATACTCTATTTAAAGGATTGCTTGATAATCCAAACTTCAAAGATCTCAATTTTAGCTCATTGCGTATCTCACAAGCCGGTGGTATGGCAGCGACTGAGCAGACAGCGAAACGCTGGCTTGAGACGACGGGCTGTGCGATGATTGAAGGTTGGGGCATGACTGAAGGTGTCGCGGTAGGCACCGCCAACGTCATTACAGATCGTAAATTTAATGGTACGATTGGTGTTCCCGTCCCTAGCGTCGATGTGATTGTCATCGATGATGAAGGCAATCGTGTGGGCGTCAATCAAGCTGGCGAGATGTGTGTCAAAGGCCCTAACGTAACCTTAGGCTATCTGAATAGAGACAGCAGTGATGACTTCACCAGTGACGGTTATTTCCGCACTGGCGATATCGTTAGCATGGACGAAAAAGGCTACTTTAGACTGTTAGACCGTAAAAAAGATATGATTTTGGTCTCAGGCTTCAACGTCTTCCCGAACGAAATCGAATCGGTCATGCTCGATTGTGAAGGTATTCTTGATTGCGCGGTCATTGGTATCCCTGATGATCATCAAGGTGAAGCGGTGAAAATCTATGTGGTACCAGAAGATAATAACGTCACCAAAAGTACCATTAAAGAGTTTGCATTGGATAATTTGACGGGCTATAAATGTCCACGTCATATCGAATTCGTCAGCGAGCTACCAAAGAGTAACGTTGGTAAAGTTTTACGTCAAAAACTGCGTGAAAAACATGACGCGGATCACCCTCAGTTATAAATAAACTGAACGCAGTCACATATAACTGCTCTATAAATTTGATTATAAAATGCGCTTTACCTACAAGGTAAGGCGCTTTTTTTGCTCAACTATTCAAAACAGTATAGTGATGATTTTCATAAATTTGATTTAACGCCCTGTTTCTTACGCGTGAATGACGGTCATTAAAGTATGCTTCTGTTCAAAAAATACATCAAGATATTGTAACGCTAGTTTTAAAATAAGTGACTCAAATACCGCATTCTATAGCGTTGCCCTACTTCATTATATTTTTTTATGATATAGCACAGCTTATCCTAACTTATCTACCGCTTGTCGTTTTTTGACTTGCAACACAGATCACTCTATTTATCAAATTTATATATGTACTGTGAAGTGCGCTTATCATAATATCGACTTCAGTTGTAGTTGTGTTAATGTGTTGCCAAAATATGTCAGTCGATGTTCTAAAGTTTTAATTGATAAGGTTTTTATTGAAAGTAACTTATAAGGGTTATTGAGACGTGACGATATTTTCTGAGTGACATTTTAATCGTTAAATGTACTTATTTGCCGTTTATCCTACAAAAGCCATCATTCTTTGTAGTTAAACAAAATTGTGTAAGGGCCACCGTATGTTAGCAGTCAGTTAATAGTTAGGATAGCACTCAGCACCGCGTTGATTACTACGCAATGATTTATGGTGTTGACAGGGATGTGACTACTTTCTTCTAAGACCTTAACTTATATTAATATTTAAGGACGCTAAATATGACCGTGAATAAACCTTGGCTTGCTCAATATCCTGCAAGTGTACCCAAGACCATCGATCCTGATCAATACGAAAACCTGATAGAACTTTATGAGGAATGCTTTGACCGCTTCCGTCCGCACCCCATGTCTATCTGCATGGGTGTGACGCACACTTATGGAGACGTTGATAAGGCCTCACTAGCAGTTGCAGCATGGTTACAAGCGCAAGGCATTCCTAAAGGCAGTGTGGTTGCGCTCATGATGCCAAACGTCCCGCAATACTTGCCAACGATGATTGGTATTTTGCGCGCCGGTTATGTGTGTACCCCTATTAATCCGCTATATACGGGTCGTGAGCTGCGCCATCAACTGAATGATTCAGGTGCTCAAATTATCTTTGTGGTCGATAATTTTGCTCAAGCACTGGAGCAAGTCATCGATGAGACAGCCATCAAGCGTATTGTCCTATCAAAAATGGGCGACATGATGGGCCTTAAAGGTATCTTGGTCAATACAGTTATCCGTCAGGTAAAGCGCCTCGTACCCAAATATAAGCTTGATGATCCTAAGCACGAGGTAACCAAGTTCCCTGAGGTCCTTAAAAAAGGTAAAAACTTACCGTTTCAAAAGCAGAAGACCTCTTTAGAGCAAAAAGCTATCTTACAGTATACTGGTGGTACCACGGGACTGTCTAAAGGTGCTGTATTATCTCAGCGTAACGTGGTAGCAGCGGCGCTACAGTCAGAAGCATGGTATCGCCCTGTGACCTCAGAAATTAACGAAGTCTATATTAATATGGTCATGGCCTTGCCGCTGTATCATATTTTTGCCTTTATGCTAAGCCTACTGGGTATGCGTTCAGGCTATACCTTTATCTTGGTACCGAATCCGCGTGATATGCCGGGCTTTGTCAAAACCTTGTCAAAACAACCGTTCCATATTTTTCCTGCGGTTAATACCCTATTTAAAGGCCTGCTGGATCAACCAAGCTTTAAAGATCTCAATTTTAGCTCGTTACGTATTTCACAAGCTGGTGGTATGGCTGCTACTGAGCAGACTGCGAAACGCTGGTTAGAAGTGACTGGTTGCCCGATGGTTGAAGGTTGGGGGATGACTGAAGGTGTAGCCGCAGGTACGGCCAATGTCATCACTGACCGTAAGTTCAATGGTACTATCGGCATACCCGTACCTAGCGTTGACATCATTATTGTCGATGACAATGGTAAACGTGTAGGACTACACGAAGCGGGCGAGATGTGTATCAAAGGGCCGAATGTCACGTCAGGTTACTTTAATAAAGACAACAGCAATGACTTTACCAGCGACGGTTACTTCCGTACCGGCGATATTATTAGCATGGACGAAAAAGGCTACATTACCTTATTAGACCGTAAAAAAGACATGATTTTGGTCTCAGGCTTTAACGTCTTTCCGAATGAGATTGAGTCTGTCATGCTAGATTGTAAAGGTATTATTGACTGTGCGGTGATTGGTATTCCTGATGAACATCAAGGTGAGGCGGTCAAAATCTATATCGTTCCTACCGACAATAATGTCACTAAGAGCGATATCAAAGAGTTTGCGCTAGATAATTTGACTGGCTATAAATGTCCGCGTCATATCGAATTTGTGAGTGAATTGCCTAAAAGTAACGTTGGTAAAGTATTACGCCAAAAGTTACGTGAGCAGCATATGCTGGATAACCCACAAACGCTTTAGTCAAAATATCCAAAAAACGCGACGCTATTGCTGATATTGGTTTTTTGTAGCCTCTGTCTGCGCAGGCGCAGCAAGCAAAAAAAATTGATATCAGCAGTGCGTGATGGTTCGATATTATTTTTCACTCACTATATAACGATTAAAACGAAGCTGTTTTATTTTTATTGCTAGGGTCTGTTGAACATTCAAATGTGGCACTGGCAGTGGCTATTTTTTAGACAATACGCAGTGAAGTTTTTGACGCCTAGTCATTCTAGGTTAGATAATTTCGCCATGTATTGGCAAAAAATAGCCCTGCCCTGAAAGGCTGATACTGAAATCACCCCAAACGTTGTTGTAAACCTAGCTAAGGTCTCGACATTATCGTCGGTTTACGCCTAGTTTGGGACGATTTTAGCAATCAGCAGTCCTAATATTTGAATGTTCAACAGACCCTAAATTGCTATACCAAAAATTAGCGAAAAAAAGCCCTCTACAGATGATATAGAGGGCTTTTTTTCTGAATTTACTTTTACCAAAATTTACGTCAAGAAAAACATCATCAGCTGAACTTATTGAGCACTCGTAACGGCAAATGCTTCATGGCATGACCGACCACTGCCCAGGGCAAGCTAGGTACACAAGCTTCTTGAACGCCTGCTTCGATCGCAGCAACCATTGCTTTCGTACCCGTATCTACATCCACTTCAAACGGTAACGGCTTAGCGTTTTCGTTAATTTCCGTACGGATATAGCCTGGATAAATAGTAGAAACGTTAATCGGTAATTTGGTCAACAGCATATCAGCTCGGATGCCTTCTGCCAAATGAGCGAGCCCTGCTTTAGTCGCACCATAAGTGGTCAGGTGTCTCGGTAAACCGCGCATCGCCGACATACTTGATATGACGACCAAATGGCCGCTATTCTGGGCTCGAAAAATACTCATGGCCGCTTCACACTGCGCCAGTGCTGAGATAAAGTTAATTTCAACCGTACGGCGATTGGTCTCAAAGCGACCTTTACCAATACGGCGACTCTCACCGACACCTGCATTGACCACCACACGATCGATACCACCAAAGTCGGCGGCAAAAGCATCAAACACCTCAAAAACTGCATCGTAATTACTGACGTCTAATACGCGATATTCAACGCGAATATTGGGATAAGTGGTCATCAGTTCTGACTTCAAACGCTCTAAGCGCTCAGTACGGCGCGCACAGATAGCGAGGTTGTAGCCAAGCTTGGCAAACAGTCTCGCCATCCCCTCGCCTAAGCCGGAGCTGGCACCCGTGATTAAAATGGTCTTATCACGCCCTACTTGCTGCTTATTCAAGCCTTTAAGATAGCGTGCCGGTTGCACAGCACTCAATATCTGCTGCTGGCTTTGCTTAGTGGTTTTGGTAGCTAAGCCAATTAATTGATTTTTCATGACCAATCCTTTGTATAACGATAACGAAATAGCTTCGATACCTCATAAAACGGTACTTATGAGGTATTGAAATCAATTGCTTACATTTATATTCTAACAGCTGATGAGTAATCACTGAGTCATGGTTATGTATTTAAGCCAGTGTGTATGACTAAAAGAATAGTCTGGTCACCTATCGCCACGTCACGAAGCGTTTACCGTCGGCAAATAGATGACTATATTCATTGAGAGACATCAGGCGTGTGCTTTGATCTTTTAGCGTAAGAGAGGTTACCCCGGTATTGACCAAGCTTTTATTAAGCTGATACGCAGTCTGGCTACCTTGCTGCAACAGTTGTGCGGTGATAGCAGCGATCACACCGCCAGAGGTGAAGACCAGTACCGTACTGTGGCGATCTAAGTTTAAACTGGTGACTTGCGTGCGGATTTGCTCAAGCGCTTGTTGAGTACGGCTATTGAATTGTGACCAGCTCTCAAGATAGTCATGATCATTATCACCCGCATGCCAGCGCTGCATCGCCAGATCGAACAGCTCAGCTAAGCGCCGCGCTGGAACCTCTGCCTTGGCAATCTCAATAGCAATTGCCGATCTACTGGCAAAAGTAGGATCTGATTTAACCAACACGTCTTTGTGATTAAACTCATCAAACTGCGGAATGATGTAGCTGTCAGGCTCATTTATATCGAGTGCCGCTAAGAGAGGCGCATTATCATTACCATTATGGTTAATAGAGGTCTGGTAACTCTCCCAAAAGTGCCGCGCCGAGTCTTTTTGCCGTTCTAAACTGCCACTAAAAATAGCGTCAATGCGGCGCTGCGTCGTTGCATAGTGCTGGCCGAGCATCTGCGCTTGCATACTCCCTAATTCTGAGAGCTTATCATAATTCTTTTGCCCAAACGATGCTTGACCATGACGTGCCAGAAGGATGGTTGTCATAAATAATCCCTTGTTATTACATTCACTAAACGGCTGCTTTTAAGACAATTATTCGTCAGAAGCATCAGTACTCTTGGCAAAATAGCCTTTTGGCAAAATACCTTTGACCACTTTTTGTACAGGGCTCGGTAGCTGCTCAATCGTCGTAGCGTCGACCCCCATCTCTTTTAGGTGTGGCTGTACATGAGTGTTAAACAGTGCCTCACCTTCATACTGAGCAATCAGCTTAAGACATTTGGCGTGTAGAACGTGGACGATAAGCCAAAAATTCTTAAAGGCGGGATTACTTGTTTGCTTATGGTAGTAACGATAGTAAATTTGCTGAACGATACCCGCTAAGCGAAACAAGCCAAACACTTCATAAAAGGTCCAGTTGTCTACCGCTAACCCTGTCTGCTTCAAGTAATAGGCAACGACTTCGTCACGCGTCATCATGCCCTTTAAATGGGTGGGCTGACGGCGTGACTGTTGCATGACGATATTGTCATCTTCTTCAATCCAATACGCCAAGGCACTACCCAAATCCATTAAAGGATCACCAAGGGTCGCCATCTCCCAATCAAGCACACCAATGACTTTGGTCGGATCATCAGCTGCCAAAATGACATTATCAAAACGCCAGTCATTATGGATGATGCAGGTTTTGCTATCAGCAGGCGTATGCTTACCAAGCCACTGCCGTACTAGTGCAAAGCTTGGTACGTTGGGCGTTTTTGCTTTGACGTAGCGTTTATCCCAGCCGCTAACTTGGCGCTCACAATAGCCGTCACCGCGACCTAGCGTGACCAAATCTGGATGCTCTTTATAATCTACTTGATGCAATTCGACCAACGCATCGATGACATTGGTACACAATGCACGCGTTTGCTCAGGATCTAAATCGATGCCTTTTGGCAAATTGGCACGAGGAATGATGCCTTCCATGCGCTCCATGACATAAAAATCGGCACCGATCACAGCTTCATCGGTACATAACGCCACCATCTTTGGCACATAAGGATAGGCGTCTTTTAAGGCTTTTTGCACGGTATATTCGCGCACCATATCATGCGCTGACTTGGCCTTGGTGCCTTTTGGCGGACGACGTAGAATTAAATCTTGGCCATCACCATCACTGCCGTATTGTAGACGATAAGTCCAGTTTGAGGCGCCGCCAGAAAACTGAGTAACCGTTGGCTCACCTTTTATATCGACGCCTTGCTCGCGTAGCCAAGCGCTGACTGCTTGTGCGTCAAGCTCTTCGCCTTCGCGCACTTCGCCACCTTTATCCAAGACTTTATTAAGTGTTTGATGGTCATTGTCAGTATTGTTGGCATGATTATCAGTTGCCATGAGATATTCCTTATCTTGTTGTCATTTTTATTTATAAAATATGTTGGTAATAAAAATTCACTATCGATATTTGATAGTGAATTTTTAATTAATTCTTACGTTAAGCACATGGATGTTCAATATATTGCTATTAAATGCATGGCTATTCAGCGAACCGTCATTGAAGCCGATAAACACACGCCCTAACAACAGAAACTATAACTATGCTTTTGCAGATTTAGACGGACGGCTAAAACCTTGACGTTTTAGCTCTAACTTAGCAATCATGGTTTTATGTACTTCATCAGGGCCATCGGCCAAACGCAATGCTCGCGCTTGAGCAAAGAAGCTTGGCAACATGGTATCTTGACAAACGCCCATACCACCATGAATCTGAATCGCCATATCGACCACTTCTTGTAACACAGTCGGTGCAACGACTTTAATAGCAGAGATTTCTGTGAGTGCTGCTTTGGTACCTTGGGCGTCCATTTTCTGCGCCGCGTATAGTGTCAGCAAGCGTGCTTGATCAATCTTGATACGCGCTTCAGCGATACGCTCGAAGTTGCCACCCAATTGTAATAATGGCTTACCAAAAGCGCTGCGCTGCATACCGCGATTGACTGCCAACTCTAGCGACTTTTCGGCCGCACCAATACAACGCATGCAATGATGAATGCGACCTGGCCCTAGACGACCCTGCGCAATTTCAAAGCCCATACCCGGTCCACCAATAAAGTGGCTGACGGGCACGCGGACATTATTAAAGCTGACTTCACCATGACCGTGCGGCGCATCATAATCACCAAATACTTTGAGCATACGCTCGATATTAACGCCTTCAGTTTTTGCTGGCACTAGTACCATAGAGTGCTGTTGATGACGGCCTTTACTATCATCAGGAGTGTAAGCCATCACAATCAGCACATCGACAGCCGGATCACCCAGACCCGATGACCACCATTTACTACCATTGATAACAATCTCATCACCATCGACAACAGCAGTCGCTTGCATATTGGTGGCATCACTTGAGGCAACATCAGGCTCAGTCATACAAAAGACCGAACGCGTTTTACCCTCTAAAATTGGGGTCATCCATTTGTCTTGCTGCTCCTTAGAACCATAGCGCCATAGCAATTCCATATTGCCGCTATCAGGGGCATTGCAGTTGAATACATAAGGCGCGAGCAAACTGCGACCAGTCAACTCGGCAATCGGTGCATAATCGGTCACTGAAAGCCCTGCACCTAGAATATCGTCCGGCAAAAACAAATTCCATAAGCCTGCTTCGCGCGCTTGTTTACGTAGGCTCTCGTACTTCTCTGGCCATTGCCAGTTTTTCCAATTACCATCTGGATTTTGCTCATGACAATCTGCCCAAAACTGCGCCTCGATTGGCTCAATTTGGGTTTCGATAAACTCCTTAACTTTGGCATGCATGGCTTGACCATGTTCTGTCGCCGTAAACATCAATGTATTGTTAGACATAATGACTTCCTTTTCTGTGTTGATTATTTTAATCAAGCATTAATTAAAAACTGAATAAAACTTTATAGTGTACGTACGTATACTCTGCTTTGTATGCACCATTTATAACACAGCAATTACGATTAAACAGCAAAAAGGCGCGACCAGCTAGGACACGCCTTTTACAAAATGCAAACAATGCACGATTCAGAACATAGCGACTACAATATCAGCTGTTGAATACCCTGATGATATCTAAAGCTATTTAAGAATATTCAGACGACTGTTAAAATCAAAACGTGCTAAGGCGTCTGGCAGCTTATCGATGGCTATGCTGAGTGTCGCTTCTGCCGCTTGAGCCAATCCTAGTTTTTCAGCAAAGGTTGGTTTTTGACGAGAATGCAGCGCATACACTTCATTGTTTTCCATCAACTCTAAAAGGTAGCTGTCTGAGGTTTGCAGTTTATCAACCAAGTTCAGATGCACAGCGTCCTCACCATACCAATGCTCACCCGTGGCGACTTTATCTAAGTCTAGCATTGAACGATAACGATTGACGAAATGCTTAAACAACTCATGCGTCTGCTCTAGCTCTTCTTGGTACTTAGCGCGATCTTCGGCATCGTTTTCTCCAAATACCGTCACCGTACGCTTGTAATCACCAGCGGTAAACATCTCATAATCGACGTCATGGTTTTTGAGCCATTTATGGAAGTTGGGCAATTGTGACACCACACCAATCGAGCCGATAATGGCAAATGGTGCGGCGACGATATTATCCGCGACACATGCCATCATATAACCGCCACTCGCCGCGACTTTATCGACACAGACCGTTAGTTTTAGACCGGCATCTTTTAGACGCGCCAACTGTGCCGCTGCCAATCCATAACCATGAACCAAACCGCCACCTGATTCTAGGCGCACCACGACTTCATCGCCTTTATTGGCAGTACTGATGAGCGTACTGATTTCTTCACGAAGATGCTTGACCGCCGTGGCTTTGATATCACCATCAAAATCGAGGACAAAGACCTGATGTTTATCAGCCACGTTTTTTTTCTTACTTTTGGCTTTTAGCGCTTGCTTGGCTTTTTTAGCCATGGCTTTTTTGAATTGCTTGAGAGCAGCTTTGCCTTGAGTGGCCTCCATAAGATCTTCACGGCGTTGCTTTTGGCTTTCGTTCAGATGTAGTACTTTTAGCTCAACAGGGTTTTTGGGGGGATGAAATAGCATAATACAAATCCTCAAGTCAGTAGATATATCTATATATAGTCGATTCAATTTAAAAGTAGTACAAGGCAACCGAGTGGTGATGTATAGGTGATACTTCAAGCGAGGTCAACGCTGTAATACTTTTATAGTGGAATGACTATAGCTGTTTTTATTAGCGTGCGGTTGATATGCGCACGCTTCGCAATATTTTCAAGCAAAATGACAATATTTAACCCAATACAGATGTTACTGAATAAATACCTTTGATGCCGACTCTCGAGACCGACGCGCTCGTGTGTTTTGATTGGACTGGGCTAGTTGTATAACTTAGCTGGTTGTATAACAAAGGCAGTTTAGGCATAATATGCGTTTATATCATATTTTCTGCAGCCAACGTGATGACCATTTGTCTTAATCGCGTTGTTTGTGCTTTTTTTTGCGCATCGCTTGAATCGCGCAACAATGGCTGCATTATTGTATTTCGAATTGGGCTGACAACTGGATAACCTTATTATGACGCAAAGCACTATGACGCATAGCGAATACCGAGACGAATATTGCGGAGCCGTAACCGAAAGCTTCATTGAGCAAACCATTAGTATCGTAGGTTGGGTACATCGTCGTCGCGATCACGGTGGCGTAATTTTTTTAGACATGCGTGACCGCGCTGGTATCTTGCAAGTAGTCGTGGATCCTGATACCCCAGAAGCCTTTGCTACTGCTGATGCGGTACGTCCTGAATATGTGCTAAAAATTACTGGTCGCGTACGTCGCCGTTATGAAGGTACTGAAAACAATAATATGACCAGTGGTCAGATTGAGCTACTGGCGAAAGAAATCGAAGTATTGGCAAAATCTGAAACCCCACCGTTCCCATTGAATGATGAGAAAACTACGGTATCAGAAGACTTGCGCTTGAAATACCGCTACCTTGATATGCGCCGTCCGCAAATGCAAGAGCGCATGGTGTTCCGTGCCAAAGCCACTTCAACGATTCGTCGCTATTTAGATGACCATGGTTTCTTAGACGTTGAAACCCCTATCTTGACTCGTGCAACGCCAGAAGGTGCGCGTGATTATTTGGTGCCTTCTCGTACACGTCCTGGTAACTTCTTTGCCTTGCCGCAGTCGCCACAGCTATTTAAGCAATTGTTAATGGTGTCAGGATTTGACCGTTATTATCAAATCGCTAAATGCTTCCGTGACGAAGACTTACGTGCCGATCGTCAGCCTGAATTTACTCAGGTGGATATTGAGACTTCTTTCTTAAACGAAGAAGAAATCATGAACATTAACGAAGGTTTGATTAAGCATTTATTCAAAACCATGATGGATGTGGAGTTTGAAGATTTCCCACGTATGACTTACGCTGAAGCGATGCGTGACTATGCCTCAGACAAGCCTGACTTACGTATTCCATTAAAATTGGTCGACGTTGCCGATTTAATGAAAGACGTTGATTTCAAAGTATTTGCCGGTCCTGCGAACGATCCTAAAGGTCGTGTTGCTGCTCTACGTATTCCTGGTGGCGCATCACTCAGCCGTAAGCAAATCGATGCTTATACCAAGTTTGTCGGTATTTATGGTGCACGTGGTTTGGCTTATATCAAAGTCAATGACGCAGCTAATATCAATAACGGTGTCGATAAAGAGTCTGGCTTGCAGTCTCCTATCATTAAAAACATGCCCGACGATGTGTTGGTAAGCTTAATTGAGCGTACTGGTGCAGAAAGCAATGATATTATCTTCTTTGGTGCAGATAAAGCCAGTGTCGTAAACGATGCAATCGGTGCCCTACGCCAAAAAATCGGTCTAGACCTTGAGATGACCACTTGTCAGTGGGCGCCACTTTGGGTGACTGATTTCCCAATGTTTGAGCAGACTGACGATGGTCGCTGGACGTCAATGCATCATCCGTTCACTAAGCCTAAAGGCTCAGTACAAGAGCTAAAAGACAGCCCAGAAACTGCGCTATCTATCGCTTATGATATGGTCTTAAATGGTACTGAAGTTGGCGGTGGTAGCTTACGTATCAATACCTTTGATATGCAGCAAGCGGTACTTGAAGCCTTAGGTATCGGAGAGCAAGAGGCAGAAGACAAGTTTGGTTTCTTACTTGACGCCTTAAAATTCGGTGCGCCTCCGCATGGTGGCTTGGCTTTTGGTTTAGATCGCCTGATTATGCTCATGGTAGGCGCGGACTCCATTCGTGATGTTATCGCTTTCCCAAAAACCAAAACTGCTGAGTGTCCACTAACTCAAGCACCTGCTGAAGTTGATAGCAAGCAGCTACGTGATCTTGGTATTCGTGTGCGCGAAAAAGCACAGGCTGATGCCAAATAACCTGCTAAATAAATGGTCTCATCATGCTCAGATGTGTTTTAACTGATTTGCTATGTGATTCATTATCATGTGAATGGTCATGAATCCGTATCATATTTTCAAATTCGTGCCACTGTCTGTGTTACAGATACTGGCACGTTTTGTTGCTTGGGTAATCGTAAAAATACCCAGTCTGAGTATCATGCGTACTGTCAATATTAATCTGGCGCTGATTCACCATGCACTACCAGATAATCAAAGACAGGCTTTAGTCAAAGACATTATTTATCATCAGTCTATGACCAGTATCGAGTCTATCAAAAGCTGGGCGATGCCACCTGAGTGGAGTATCGCTCAGATTCGTGATGTGCATAACAAAGACATTTTGTTAGAAGGACTGGCTAGTACCAATGGTATGCTAGCTATCGTTCCACATCTCGGTACCTGGGAGATGATGAACGCGTGGCTTAATCAATTTGGCTCACCGACCATCATGTACAAGCCAGCCAAGGGCAATTTGACCGACGACTTCATACTACAAGGTCGAGCACGCCTTAACGCCACGCTAGTACCCACTGATGGTAGCGGTGTCAAAGCCATCTTTAAGACCCTCAAACAAGGGGGCTTTAGTATTATACTACCCGACCATGTCCCCGATCCCTCAGGGGGCGTTGTCGTGCCTTTTTTTGGTATTGAGACCTTAACCAGTACGCTCGCCTCCAAACTCGCTAGCAAGACCAAGTGTGCGCTGGTCGGCTTATCTTGTATTCGCCGTGACGACGGACGGGGTTTCGATATTTATTGTTACCGACTTGATGATCCTGCCCTTTACAACCGTGATGCGTCTGTCGCTGCCTACGCCCTCAATCAAGCAATGCAATATATGATAGAAGACAAATTCAGTCATTATATGTGGGGCTATCGACGTTTTAAGCATATCCCTATTTTGGGCAATCCTTATCGCGCTGATGACACAGTATTGGCAAATTTTATTCGTACCAACCAGTCTCATTCTTCATTGCCTTCTAATAGTAAAGATGATCATAAAAAACTTCCTAACGATGATCAGCAGTAATAACCATACAAATTTTTAAACGTTTAAACATATCGCCAATGACAGCTGTGCTAACATTGACTCATACTTTCATGCCTCCTAATTTTGAATGTAATATTTTTTTATTCATATCAATACGAGTACACCATGGTAACTGACGTAGCCGAAAACTTATCAAAAAATAGAACCAAAAAAGATACTTCGCGAGCGGGACAGCGATATATTATTTGTATGAAATGGGGTGATAAGTACGGTCCTGAATACGTCAACCGTCTATACAATATGGTCAATCGCCATTTGACCTTAGATTTTCAGATGATTTGCTTAACCGATGACAGCACGGGCATCGACCCTGCGGTCATTTGTCATCCTATCCCTGAGATGGATTTACCAGCAGGACCGGAGCGTGGTTGGAAGAAACTCACCACTTTTAAGCCAGAACTATATGGCCTTAAAGGTGTCGCCTTATTCTTAGACATCGATATCGTTATCGTTGATAATATTGATAGCTTTTTTACTTATAAAGCCAAATACGATGATAGCGTCGTCATCATTCGTGACTGGAAAAAGCCATGGCGGATGATTGGTAATAGCTCGGTTTATCGCTTTAATATTGGGATGAACACCTACCCTGATTTGCTGACAAACTTTGAACGTAACTTTGAGACTATTCGTACTCAAGTTCGTCATGAGCAAGCTTATTTATCCAATTACTTACGTGAGCATCACCACTTAGAATATTGGGATAAGACGTGGTGCGTCAGCTTCAAGTACCAATGTATTGCGCCCATTCCTCTTAATTTGGTACGTACGCCTACGCTGCCTGATGGTGCAAAAATTGTTGTCTTTCATGGTGAGATTAACCCGCCAGATGCCATTAAAGGCGGCGGCGGTAAATGGTATCGCCACGTAAAGCCAAGTCCTTGGCTGATACCTTATTGGCAGTGACCCTGTCAACAATCCTTTATTCGAGTTCTTGCGATGCCGATGGTTTACTCAACATTTGAACGAATAAAAGAGGCTTCGGTAAAAATCTGGAAAGGTAATATAGAACTAACGCCCGGCTTACCTCGTGTCGTTGAAGATAACTGTGCGGATGAGCCGTTACTTGATTCATCAGCGATGCTAAGCCCTCGATATCGCCTAGGGAGACTAGGTTCTGCGCCGGCAACAACTCTCTTGGGCCAAACGGACAATCTGTACTGATTATCGGTACGCCTAGCGCTTGTGCCTCGACGATGGTATAACCAAAACCCTCAAACCTAAAGGATAGCTGCGTGCTGTTTTGGCGTAAGCATGCAATAACTCATGATGACCTTTCATACTATCGAATGAGGCCACGTGAATCATATATTTTTTATACGTAATACCGAACTGGCTGAGAGCCAACGGCTGCGTGGCTGCTTTTTTTATGTCATCGATAGCGCAAGGATTATAAATGGTCGTCTTATTCACAGGGCCTATCAGTGTTAACAAGTCCTTACGCGCACCATCGCTAACACAGCTGCATGGATGGGCACCATATACCATTTTTAGGTGGGTAATGGTTGTTTGCAGATCGCTTACTAGCTTCTCTTGAAACTGTCTGGACACTGCCGTATGCAATACATTGATGATATTTGTTAATTGGCTATACGCCATTATGCAGTTGATTTTATATATACTAGCTAGGATGAGATTTGGCACTCCTATGTTATCGAGCACATAATCATCTATCCGTTGCGCCACTGCTCTATAAGCATTTGCTTGCTTGGAATCAGCTGCAAATACTTGCTCAGAAAACACTTGGTGATATGGCACTACATGAACTTGCACGCGCGAATCCAATGGCATATCTCGGGTATATTCGAGACAAAGTACGTGAACATCATAATTTAGATCAGCATAGGCACCTGCCAAGGTTGCAACCATGCGCTCAGCACCGCGCCCTTCTAGTGCTTTTAATATCAGTAAAATAATGGGTTTCATCGTAAGAGTCTTGATCTGGTTATTGGATATATCAGTAAAGGACTTAACGTTACTTATTGCAGCCTTCTGGCTTTATATGCTAGTCTCATCTCCTTTTATAACCTCGCTTTAATAATCAATTGCGTTGATAATAATGGCGCTAAAAATAATAATTAGATCAATCTAAACCTGGGATAGTAAGGATTGAAATGCTAGCAATAAGCCAATTAAATAATAGGATAAGTTATGAAACTGCCTGACGAAAAACAATTGGATATCGTTATAGCTTGGGTAGATGGTGCTGACCCGATCCTAAAAGCAAAGAGGAACCAATATAAGTCCGGCAAATCAGTGGCCTCAGATGCGATAACTGCCACCCGTTTCGCTAGTGATGATGAAATATATTATAATATTGCTTCTATTCTAAAGTACGTTCCTTTTTGCCGTCATATTTATATTGTTAGCGATCAACAGCAGCCTACGTTTATAGATGAGTTTGCCAAACAAAATATCTGTGCCATGGATAAAATACGCATTATTGATCATAAAGATATATTTTTAGGCTATGAAGAATTTTTGCCTACTTTCAATACTCGCTCAATTGAAACTATGATAAGTAATATTGAAGGCTTATCCGATTATTTTATTTATATGAACGACGATTTCTTTTTTAATCAGCCCGTCGCTATAGAGGATTTTTTGGATAAAGAAAAGCTTGTGATTCATGGTCATTGGCGTAAAAGTACAGTTCTGAATGCCAAACTCAATTTCCGAAAATCTCGATTTAAATTCTTGGCAACACCAGTACAACCAAGCCACACCGTAGCACAGATGTTAAGTGCCAAAATATTGAATATGGATGAGTTCTTTGAAATTCACCATTATCCACATATCGTTGATAAAAAGGTAATACAAAACTATCTGCTTAGCCATCCACGATTTTTAGAAAGCCAAATTAAATATAAATTCAGAGACGTAGCTCAAGTCAACCCTATAACCCTGATGAATCATTTAAAAATTCAAAAAAATGAAGTGCATTTGCAGCCTGATATCCCTATTAATTATCTAAAGAATAATGATGGTGTTAAGGGTTTTATAGCCGCGTTAGAGGATAATGCTATCAAGTACGGCTGTATTCAAAGCTTAGATTTACTTGAGGCAGAATCTTATATGAAGGTCAGTCAGGCCATGAGAGATAAATTCTCAGCTTACTTACCTTCTTCGGTGCTAACAGATACAAACAAACCTAAACGCTAACGCTTTTAAACCTAGCTTAGCAATTATTTGGATGCATTATGAAAATATCAGTAATAGGTACAGGCTACGTAGGCTTATCAAACGCGATGCTACTAGCGCAGCATAATGAAGTGATCGCGGTCGATGTGGTTGCTGAAAAAATTGATATGCTCAATGCTAAGCAGTCCCCCATTGAAGATAAGGATATTGAAGATTTTTTATTAAACAAGCCCATTGATTTTACCGCTACTTTAAATGCTAAAAAAGCCTATGAAAATGCGGACTTTATCATTATAGCCACACCAACTGATTATGACCCTAAGACCAATTATTTTAATACCTCAACCGTAGAAGCGGTGATTGAAGAGGTATTATCAGTCAATACACAGGCGTTAATCGTTATTAAGTCAACGGTGCCAGTTGGTTATACTATGAGTGTAAGAGAGCGCTATAACACCGATAATATCATCTTCTCCCCTGAGTTCTTAAGAGAAGGCCAAGCGCTACATGATAACCTTTATCCTTCTAGAATTATCGTCGGGGAGCAATCGGAGCGCGCAGAACAGTTTGCAAACTTACTATTACAAGGGGCGATAAAAAAGGACGTACCACTGCTGTTTACTGAGCCGACAGAAGCCGAAGCAATCAAGCTGTTCTCAAACACTTATCTAGCTATGCGTGTGGCTTACTTTAATGAGCTGGATACTTATGCGCAGACGTTTGGGCTGTCCACCAAGCAAATCATCGAGGGCGTTGGCTTAGACCCTCGTATCGGCACTCATTACAACAATCCCTCGTTTGGTTACGGTGGCTACTGCCTTCCCAAAGATACTAAGCAGCTGTTGGCCAATTACGACGAGGTGCCGAGCAATTTGATTAGAGCGGTCGTCGACTCTAATAGGACTCGTAAAGACTTTATCGCAGATAAAATTATCGAGAGAAAGCCTAAAATTGTCGGTGTGCATCGCTTGGTTATGAAGAGTGGTTCGGATAACTTTAGAGCCTCTGCTATTCAAGGCATCATGAAGCGCATCAAAGCTAAAGGCATAGAAGTCGTGGTATATGAGCCAGTACTGGAAGAAGAAGAGTTTTTTAACTCAAAAGTGATAAAGGACTTGGAAGAGTTCAAATCAATCAGTGATGTTATCGTAGCCAATAGACTTTCTGCTGATATAGAAGATGTAGCGAACAAGGTTTTCACTCGCGATTTATTTGGGAGCGATTGATGAAAGTGTTAATCACAGGTGCTGCAGGATTTATTGGCTTTCATTTAATCAAAGCGTTATTGAATGATAAATTTTTAGATAAAGACTCCTTTGTTGTTGGCATTGATAATCTCAACGATTATTACGAAGTTGAATTGAAACAAGAGCGTTTGCGAATACTAAGTGAGCTTCCAACAGCAAAAGCCTTTAAATTTATTAAATTAGACCTTGCGGACCGTGAGGCAATGTCCGCTTTGTTCTCTAAATATAAGTTTGATGTTGTCATTAATCTTGGTGCTCAGGCTGGCGTACGTTACTCTATTGAAAACCCCAACGCCTATATGGACTCAAACATGGTGGGTTTTTTAAACGTTCTTGAAGGGTGCAGGCATACTAAGGTAAAGCATTTAGTATATGCCAGCTCCAGCTCTGTATACGGTATGAACATCAAGCAGCCCTTTAGCACTGAAGACTGTGTTGATTTCCCTATTAGCTTATATGCAGCTACCAAAAAGTCCAATGAGCTTATGGCGCATAGCTACAGCCATTTATACAACATTCCTACTACAGGTCTGCGCTTTTTTACCGTTTACGGCTCTTACGGTCGCCCTGATATGGCGTATTTTTCCTTTACCAAAAAGATACTGGCAGGTGAGCCTATCGATGTCTTCAATAACGGTATTATGCAGCGAGACTTTACTTATATTGATGATATTATCCAAGGTATCATGCGCATAATGGAAAAACTGCCCTCTTCTCAGACTTCTTCTATCACGACGGCAACTGCTCCTTATAAGCTATACAATATTGGTAATAACCAGCCTATCACCCTACGCCGATTTATTACTGCTATTGAAAGCGCTTGCGGTAAGAAAGCTAAAGAAAACTTATTGCCGATGCAAGCAGGCGATGTACCTATTACTTATGCTGATATTGATGAGCTAGTAGAAGATATTGGTTTTAGACCTAAGACCAATATTGAAGAGGGGATTGAAAAGTTTGTAAATTGGTATAGAGCTTATTACAGCGTTTAAAACAAACTGACATAAAGAGAACTGAGTTTCCAGAGCTAAAATCTTCGAAACTTATTTCATTATATTCACTCGATGGAGTTTATGGCATGGCTACAGAATCAGCATGGCAGCGAAAGCTGACTTTGATGTTTAGGAGTGAAAAAAGACTCAATGCTGGTAAAATTCTCAAAAATTACCATAATAAAAGCTTTGCAGAAATGAAAGCCACATTAATAGATGAGTCAATGTGTGACTTAGGAGCGCTTACCGACGAGCGTAAAAGTAAAGATTTAGAAAGTCATTTAAACAATTTGAAGCATCAGATGGTGGGTCATTCAGAACTTTATTTTTATCACAATACCTTGGTCATATTATTACGTCGTAAGTATAAAAGAGATAAAACCTTTGCTGAATTTGAGCGATTATGGGCCGCTGAAAGTGAGTACTTATTAGAGCATTTATCTATACGCTGGATCGTTTCTGCCTGTGATACCTTTATTGATCATTCCACAGATATCACTAGAGCAACGATTTTGATGAATGTCATTACCTTAATTAACACTTTAAGAACGTACGAAACCAAGAACTTTTTACAGCTTCCTATTGATACAGATCCTAGGCCAGTGCTTAATGATAAAAGTGATATGCTTTATAAGGGCGACTTACCTCTTTATGATGGTCTTACTTACTTCCGAATCGGCACTGACGATAGCTTAAGAAATATGCGCAAGCGTTATCGTAAATTTTACAAAGCGGATGAACTGGCAACAACTATATTGCTATCTGTATTTGAAAAACTCCAAAATAATGATAGTGCTTTCTCAATCTTAAGACAGCTACATACAGATGAATGGTCTAAATGGTGGTTGGATTAGATATATACCGGAGTTTTTCAAGGTAGTTGTCACCATCAAGCCCAATTAAGCAGCTTGTAATCTCATCTTTTCTGGCTCTTTTACA
>NZ_JBEOOZ010000031.1:0-26646 GCF_040309625.1 Psychrobacter sp. 78a-MNA-CIBAN-0178 | reverse complement strand
TGTCAGTTTGGTTAGTCATTGCTTATTCTCCTGTTAGTGGATTATAAGCAGTTACACAGTTTTTAGGAAAGGCTCGTAAGGCTTTTTAATGCGGCACTTTGTTTTTTTCTAAGATTATGTATTTGTTTGATAGTTAGCTGAGCATGTGACACTATATTATCCTTTTGTTATTTCAATAAATAATTTAGGCGGTATTCAATGTCTTTATAATAATGGCCCTGTCCAGAGCTTTGAAGTACTGGTTTTTGTCATCTACCACTTAGCACGTCACGCCTTCGTCTAGCCACTTCAAAATCATCCTGCGTTCACTCGCATACAATTATGCATTGGGTTTTGGGATATAGAATGAGAGAGTATTTGTATTAATCATATATCACCTTCCAGTTCGCATTTTTATAAACACACTTGAGTATAAAAAGTATCTTTCCGTATAGAGCAGCTATGACGCTAGTTCTTTTTATTTGTACTGATCAATATTCACTTGTTTATTCATTACGCTTACTTTCCAAAAATATCATATCAATTATAATCAACGCTACACCGACACAGACACCTATATCTGCAACATTGAAAATAGGATAATTCCAGACATCAGCATAATGCACATGGATAAAGTCAACCACTTTGCCAATTCTTAAACGATCGATTAAGTTGCCAATCGCACCGCCAAGCACTAAGGCCAACCCCATAGACAATAGCTTGGCTGTACGTGGCGCTTTGATTAAATAAATCGTTAAAAAGATAGCCATTACAAAAGCTAAGCCTGAGAAAAACCATTTCTGCCAACCGCCAGCGTCGGCTAAAAAGCTAAATGCTGCCCCATAGTTATAAGCGAGTGTCCAGTTGAGAAATGGTTCAATGACCGGTACGGGGTCATTGAACGCTAATTTGGTTTGGGCCAACCACTTAGTCCATTGATCAAGTATTAACACCATTATCGCCAACAAATACCAGATAAAAGCGCGACTGCCATTGGCAACCATTTTTGGCATTTTATCCAACTTACCTTTAGGTGTTATCGAGTTGCCTGAAGTCACGTACATAGCTTTAGGCGTATGATTCATGGTTTTAGAGTCAATCGATTGATGAGTACTACTCACAGCTATAGGTACTTTATTGTCAGCAATATTAGTACTAGCCGATTCAACGCTATTCAATTTAGTACTATCTAATCTGTCGGTAGATTCAGTCATAGTTGTTTTCTTTATCTGTGTTTATACAATGAACAATGTTAAACGTATATGTTTTTGGTATACGACTATTAATCGCGCCACTTTTATAAACGGCTCCACTTACCGCTCTGGTGTTATGAAACTTACGGTAATAATTTTTTATTAGGGAATCTGTTGATTGATTTCAACATTAACCTGAGTCTGTTCAGCGCTAATCACTATAGGATTACCCGATAAGTCGCCTGACTCTGCTATGGCATTACCGCTATGACTAATACGAGCAACGACTGCTAACTGAGTTTTGTCACTACGAGCTGAATTTAACGTACGATCTGGCATCATCGCATCAAGATTGCTTAAGCGGATACTAGCCTCACCTTGCTTGATAATACTAATGGGTAAACGTTTGGTGGCAAACGGTGGACCTCCTTTAACGTCACGTATCGCAACAAACAACACATCATCAGCTTTCACTAACGGTAATAAATTAGCGTTAATTTTCACTGTCACGTCAATACCTTCTAGCGCTTGCTTTTCTTGCGTGCTAACGTAGTTGCTTAACTCATCTAAGCTTGCTAAAGCTTTAGTATGATCACCTGGTTTGGCCACAATGCTGCCTTGTAAGCGTTTAATCCAACCTTGCGCTTGGGCAAAGTTACTACTACGAGTCTCACCCATTGCCATGAGCATTTGAGCCCGTTCATGCTGTGGATTCTTAGCTAATATAGCTTGTAATACACGGCGAATATTGGCGTCTAACTGACCTTCATTAACGAAAAAGCTAGTCTGAGCATAAGTGGTGGCGATTTCTTCATTTTCAGGAGCTAAACGATAGGCACGAGATAAGGCTTCCAGCGCAGAATCAGTTGCCTCCATAGATAAGAAAAGCTCGGATAGGCGCATCCAGCGATTAGGATCATCAGCATTACGATGAACATTGGTTTGCATGGCGCTAATCAGTTGACGACCATCTTCAAACGCCCATGATGGCGGCTTGTCAATTTTAGCTGTCAATAGGTCGTCAGCCACTTGTCCTACTTTGTCCTCAGCTGTCCACAAATCAAACACGGGCGTACGATTGCCTATTAGTAAATACGCCATTGCAGCCAATATTGGGATCCAAGCTGCGACAATTAAACGGCTTTTGACATCAGGGGTGACCATAGGTGTTATCTGACGCTGCGCATCTAATAGCTGACGCTCAAGCTCCAGCTTTTGATTTTGATAATGGCTATTATTAATAGTACCGCTGTCTTTATCTGTTTGTAGCTCAGCTAAACGTTCGCGAAATACTGCAACATTAATATCTAGCAGTTGATTGTCTATTGGTTTGGACTGCAAACGCGGTGCTCGTAGCCATGGCATAATAGCAATCAGCGCAAATATAAGAGCAATCAGCAAGCTTAGAGTTACAAATAAGCCAAAAGTAGAAAATAGAGTCATTTTTTGTCCTCTAGGCTAGTAATGTCGTGGTCGACACTCTCAGCTTGCGATAATAGACGATCAAGCTCAGCCTTTTCCGTAGAGGTCAAGGCAGCAGTACTGTTCACTGTGACGCCGCTTTGACCACGGGCAACAACTTGGCGACGCTTACTTTGCCAAAACCAACCAATAATTAAGACGAGCAATAATAGTGGTGGAAAAAACCATAGGATCCATGTTGATGGTCGCATAGGCGGCTTGTAGCTAATAAAGTCACCGTAGCGCTCTTGCATATAGACGCGTATTTCAGCATCACTACGTCTATCTTTAATTAAATCATAGACTTTTTGCTTTAGATCCTGTGCAATCGGTGCATCAGAGGCTGCAAGGTTTTGATTTTGGCATTTTGGGCAGCGAAACTCTTCTATTAATCCACGATACTGAGCTTCTTGCTGTGGTGAGTCAAAATCGTATACGTCAATAGCTGCGTTTGCCGTCATGTTAAGCAGACACGCTAGTATTAAGCTTGCTAGTTTTAAAACTATATTGGGTTTTAGTTGAGGAGCTCTTATTCGAGTAACGTTCATTTGCACATCTCCTCAACCTGAATGAGATCAGGACTATCGTTGTTCTTATTAGCCTCATTAAGTACGGTCAGGCACGGCTTAACACGCTGTTGCCAATTGGCTTCATTAACCTCACCAACAATATGCTGACGAATGATGCCATCTCCATCCACAACAAAGGTTTCGGGCGCACCAGTTATGCCTAAGTCTAGAGCAAACTGACCCAATGAATCCTGAATAGACATAGAAAATGGATCACCGCCTCGGTTTAAGTAACTGAGCGCATTACCAATCTCATCCTTATAATTCACACCAACGATATCAACGCCGCGCTCTTCTAGTTGCATTAAAAACGGATGCTCAATAACGCAAGTTGGGCACCATGAGCCCCAAACATTAAGTAAAAACGGCTTATCCGGCAAATTATCATTGGTGATAGTACGGGTAGTATCTGCTAATAACGGCAGCTCAAAGGTAGGAACCGGACGCTCAAGAGCGGTATTGGTCACAATGTCTGTTGGTTTACCTAAGCGCATGTACAATATAACTACCAAACCAAAAAAGAGGATAAGCGGAATTAAGAACCATAGCTTCGTCTGCTTTTTTTTCATTGTCTTTGGGTTACGCTGCTTACTGTTTTGGCTATCTTTTTGCTCAGGAGTATTATTCGACATAGTCATTTATTTCTCCTTTAGTGTCGACATCGTCGATACTGAGATTGCCTGCTCAATAGCTACCTCATTGACTCCATAAGTAGCCAAACTACCAGTAACTAGCAACGGAGCTTTAATTTTTTTGATGCGATATCGTTTATCAAGCATACTAATTAATCCACCTAGAGCCATGATAATTGCCCCTAACCAAATCCAGCGAATTAATGGTTTTACATAAATCCTTAATGCCCATTGGTTACTACCATCGGCAATAGGTTCGCCCAGTGCGACATAAACATCGCGCATAAGATTGGGGTCAATAGCAGCTTCAGTTGTTGGCATCGTGCTGATAATATAAGTACGCTTTTCTGGAGTCAGTTTCGCCACTTCACGACCGTCTTTGGATACCACCACTTGCGCTTGCGTTGCATCAAA
The DNA here is from genome assembly GCF_040309625.1 of Psychrobacter sp. 78a-MNA-CIBAN-0178. Taxonomy (NCBI): domain Bacteria; kingdom Pseudomonadati; phylum Pseudomonadota; class Gammaproteobacteria; order Moraxellales; family Moraxellaceae; genus Psychrobacter; species Psychrobacter sp. 78a-MNA-CIBAN-0178. The sequence continues at coordinate 22,398 of NZ_JBEOOZ010000031.1, read as the reverse complement.
GTTACTACCCTTTATTTCAAAAAATTCAGTTACTTCAAAATCGTAACCTTGAACATTGACTGTATCGCCAATACCCATTGCTACGTCACGCTCAATACTCAGGCTACTAGTAAAGGCTATGCCAATGACAGCAACCAATACGCCAATATGAGCAGTCTGTTGACCCCAATAGCTAAGACGCAGCTGACGCAGACCTTTAAAGAAATTAGGGGCGTTCTTGGTTTTGTCTCTAAAGTCAACGATCATCCATAGCAGTACCCAAAAGCTCACCGCTAAAGTCACGCCAATATTGAACATAGCAGATGGACTGGTAAAGTAGGCGATAATAGCAGCCAATACGATACTACTAGCGGCAATGGCGATACCCACCCCTAGTAACGGACGCTTATCTTGTTTCCAGCGAATATTTGAGCCCATACCCATAGCTATTAATAACAGCCATGTCAAAGGCACAAACAGCGCATTGAAGTATGGAGGCCCTACAGATACCTGACCGAGACTAAAGGCATCAGCGATAATAGGATAGAGGGTGCCGAGCAGCACCACTAAGGTTGCAATCAAAATGATGGCGTTATTGATCACTAAAAAGGACTCACGTGAAATCAGCTGATATTGACTTTCAACGGTTAAACGCCAACCGCGAACGGCAAACATTAATAGACCACTACCGATGATAATGCCAAGAATAGCTAAGATGACCAAACCACGCGTCGGATCAGCGGCAAACGAATGCACTGAGGTAAGGACTCCAGAGCGTACCAGGAACGTGCCAAGCAAGCTTAAGGCAAAGGCGAAAATAGCCAGCATGATGGTCCATGCTTTAAACACCCCGCGCTTTTCAGTGACTGCTAATGAATGCAGCAATGCTAAGCCGACAAGCCAAGGCATAAACGAGGCGTTCTCTACCGGATCCCAAAACCACCAACCGCCCCAGCCAAGCTCGTAGTAGGCCCACCACGAGCCCAGTGCAATACCAATGGTCAAAAATCCCCAAGCCGCGAGCGCCCATGGACGTGACCAGCGTGTCCAAGCAGCATCTAAACGCCCTTCCCACAATGCCGCCATACAAAATGCAAAAGGCACTACCATACCCACATAGCCCATATATAACATGGGCGGATGAATAATCAGACCGAAATCTTGTAGGACAGGATTTAAATCAGCGCCATCGACCGCTAGATTGGGTAAGGTACGCTCAAACGGTGACGAGGTAAATATCAGCATTGTTAGCATCATTAACTGTACACCGGCCAAAATAACTAATACCCGCGCACGCATTGATAACGGCAAGCCGCGACTAAAGTATGATACCAGTGCACACCATGTGGCCATGATGGTCATCCATAGCAGCAAAGAGCCCTCGTGTCCGCCCCATGTCGCCGATAACTTATAGTACCAAGGCAACAGCGTATTGGAATGCTGCGCGACGTAACTGAGGCTAAAATCATTATAATAAAAACCTGCTATCAAAGCGCCAAATGACGTTATCATGGCGGCAAACTGTGCCCAAGCTAAGCTAGGGGCTAGTCGTTGCCAAGCAACTTGGTTACGAATAACACCAATAGTTGGCAGAATTACCTGCAATAACGCCAATACAAAAGCGGTAAGCAAGGCAAAATAGCCCAATTCTGTAATCAACATACGGTCTAACCTTATTTACTCTAATGCGGTTGCAGTTTACTGTAGCGGTGGAATTTTTATTATTAGAACCCACCCCCGAAATCTGCTGCTATCTCTAGTTTTTAATTGATTTCGAAGGGTTTTATTTAACTACTTTAGGCGGAGTTACCAGTGGAGGCGCGCCTTTAAAGCGCAGTAAACGTAACGCATTGAGAGTAACGAGCACTGTTGCTCCAGCATCAGCTAGAACCGCAATCCATAGTCCAGTAATGCCGAATACGGTCGTGATCAGAAAGACGCCTTTGAGACCTAAAGCGAAAATGACGTTCTGATGAATGTTGCGCATGGTGGCACGCGAAAGTGCAATCAGATGGGCCATGTCTGTAACACGACTTTTTAATAATGCGATATCGGCCGTCTCAATGGCCACATCGGTACCACCACCCATCGCGATGCCAACATCAGCGGTTGCTAGTGCTGGCGCATCGTTAATACCATCACCCACCATCGCTATTTTGCGGTTATTCTTCATCTCGTTAAGCAAGCGCAGTTTGTCCTCAGGCAACAGCTCAGCTTCCCATTCCACGTCTAAATTACTGGCAAGTGCTTGAGCGGTTAAGCGGTTGTCGCCTGTTAGCATGACGGAGCGCACACCCATCGCTTTAAGTTGAGCCACACCTTCATGAGCGTCGTCTCGTAACTCGTCTCTTAGTGCGACCAATCCAAGCACTTCTCGACTTTGCTCATCGAAAAGAACTGAGACGGTCTTGCCCTCATTTTGCAGCGCCTCGATTTGTGCCTGTTGCTCGGCTGAAATTGATGCCTCATCTGCGGCATAAACAGGCGAACCGATAGCTAGCGCGCGCCCAGCGATAGTTGCGTGTACCGCTTTACCCGCAGTAGCAGAAGCTTTAGAAGCCACAGGTATGACAACTTTGGCGGCTTTGGCATGACTGACAATAGCTTCAGCAAGCGGGTGACTAGAACCTGTCTCCACACTGGCAAAGAGCGCCAATACCTTATCTTTACCTTGAGAACCCTGATCCTGAGAATCCTGACCTTGAACACTTGAATACTCTTGTGTAATGTCAACAACATCGGTCACGCGTGGTTTGCCTTCAGTTAAAGTGCCTGTCTTGTCAAAAGCGACTGTCTTCACTTGGCCGATGGTTTCTAAAGCACTACCGCCCTTGATCAGCAAGCCGCGGCGCGCACCGACCGCTAGACCAGAGGCGATAGCAGCTGGTGTTGAGAGCACAAGAGCACAAGGACAAGCGATCAATAATAAGGCTAGACCTCGATATAACCAAGTTGACCAATCTCCGCCCATGGTTAACGGTGGGACGATGATAATTAGGGCGGCAATAGCCATCACAGCCGGTGTATAGTAACGACTGAATTTCTCAATAAAACGGGCAGTGGGTGCTTTGGAAGCTTGCGCTTGCTCTACCAAATCAATAATGCGCGAAATAGTGTTATCGGCGGCTGTCTTTTCTACGCGCACTTGGAGCACACCATCGATGTTAATTGACCCTGCAAATACATTGTCACCCATCGTCTTGGCAACAGGAACAGACTCTCCCGTCACGGGCGAATCATCAAGGCTGGACGCACCTTGAACAATGGAACCATCAGCAGATACCCTATCTCCAGGACGCACCAGCACAAGGTCATTCACTTGTAGTGAAGTCGCTGGAACGTTACGCTGCCCACCTTGAGCATCAAGTAAAATCGCACTTTTCGGAACCAGCGATGATAAGGCTCTGATGCCAGCGCGAGCGCGATCAGCAGCGATACTCTCAAACAGTTCACCGATTGAGAACAAAAAGACAACCGCTGCGGCCTCTTCAGCTTCACCAATGATAAGTGCGCCAAGCACGGCGACGGACATCAGCGTTTCAATTGAAAAGAATGAACCTGTTTTAGCCAGTGCTAAGGCTTTGCGTGCAAATGGAAAAACGCCTACAATCACAGCGATGGCAAACACCCATATCCCATAAGCGGGGAACAGTAGTGACAGTGCATAAGCGCTGCCCATCAAAATACCGAGACCAACAACCTGTTTGCCTTTTTGAGTTTGCCACCACCGCTTATCCTGCGGAGCCATCTGATTGTCGCTGTCAATATCAATAGCCGATACAGTTTGTTGACCAGTATTGGCAGATATACCGAACCCTAGGCTTTTGATGGTTTTTTCAATATCACTAGCCTGAGTCGGCGCATCAGGGGCCAAGCTTAGCTCTAGCGTTTCTGTAGCAAAATTTAGCTCAACATCAGAAACCCCAGGCATACGTTTCAAAGCTGTTTCAATCTTGCCGATGCAACTGGCACAGTCCATACCTTCAATATGATATTTCATAATAATTTACCCTTTGAATAATGATATTATGAACCCTCTAGTGGCTTTAGAGTCAAGGTTATTTATCTACAGTTTCGTAATTTTAATTTCTCTAGCGCTAGTCTTTACAGCCACTTTAATTATTTAAATCATAGAGGTTGTTATGACAATCAAAATTGGTGAGCTCGCTAAACGCACAGGTGCCACAGTAGAAACCATTCGCTATTACGAAAAGGAGCACTTATTACCCGAGCCTTTTCGTAGCGAAGGGAATTATCGTTTATATAATGAAGAGCACATTGAGCGTCTACAATTTATCCTACATTGCCGTACGCTCGATATGGCTTTAGATGATGTGCGAATCTTACTTGAATACTGGGAGTCGCCTGACAAGGACTGCGGCGATGTGAATAACTTGCTAGATGAGCACATTCATGCTGTGGAAATACGAATGGAAGAACTGATGCACTTAAAGCATCACTTGACCGTTTTGCGCCAGAAATGTGCAAGTAGTGCACCAGCGTCATCATGTGGCATTTTAAACGCGCTTGTCGATAACTCCTGTCATGAGTAATGATATCAGTAGTGTTCATTTCTGACGGATCAAATCATGAAAGGTTAAATACGCCCTGATGTTAAGCACAAAAAAACCCAGCAATGATATTAAGATCACTACTGGGTTGGAGGAAATAACAACTATGTTGTGCTGACTTAGAAAGTCTTATTTATCATTCATAGCAAGGTGGATATTACGATCTGATGCGGATGCGTCATCCACGTATTTTGAATCGCGCCATGTCGTATAAGCATAGACACCACTGTATGGGCTGATACTGTTCTGACGGAAGTCAGAAATCCAATTTGTACCATCGAAAATTTGAATATGGCCATGCGGGCGCTTTGATGAGCGATCATAGACAATAACATCACCTACTTGGGTTGGCATATCATTACTGATTTTGCTAAAACCTGCTTTATCAAGCGTGCCACGAGTGGCGTACTGATAGGCTGAAGGATTGGGTGTAAATTCATAACCAGCTGATTGTAGTGCTTTACGTACGTAACGGGCACAATATCCAGAGCTGCCAGATAAAGCCACTTTTGAGGCGCGAGCAGCAGCGATAGCGGGGGCTGAATTGCTGTCAGGAACTGTATTGACTTGCTGCTGTTGTTTTTCAGCGTATAAGCGGCTGTTTAATGATGAAAGCTGATTCTCTTTTTGCTTGGCCTGCGCACTTAGGTTGCTAATTGCTTGACTAATTTCATCATTACTAGAAACATAAGCACCACTTTTGGTGCTATAGATGTTTTTTGATGAACCGTAGTTTGATGCCACAGAAGTATTGGTGATGGTATTATTTGTTTGAGAGATTGTGATAGCAGCACCACTCGTTTGTGCTATGCCCATACCCAGTACTGACAAAATCAATAAAGCCTGTTTCATAAATCTAATACCTACGGTTAATTCAAAATCGTCTGTTATCAACAACAGCGCAGTCAATTAAATCTCAATAACTCAAGTATATATATGTCATAGTGACTGATACTTCTGCTGCATATTATTCATATAAAAAATGATTATTGGCGATCACAGCTCATTGAAGTCTTACGAAGCTGTTACAAATCAAGCTGCTGACCAAAACACAAAGCCGACTTTAGCATAGGTTGTTTAGCCTGTCATTCCCCTTAAAAACCCCAAAAATACTTTTTTGATGTCGAAAAAATTGCTAATATCCCACATTTTACAATGTAAGTTTGTGTAACATGTACAGAATATAGCTGACTAGATTGACCACAATTTCTACTGTTTTATAAGCAAAAAAACGTCTGAGGGTTAAATCTATAATTTAGATTTAACCCTCAGACGTTTTTCTATTGGATGAAGTAATTACCCTATATAGGGTCTAACTAATTATTAAGATAATATAATAATTTATAATATTAATATAGATGTTAATTCCCTACTGGCTTATGTAATATTACGTAATTGTTTCGATACATCCTGTATATTCTTGTATTAACCCTTAATTATTTATCTATTTTAAGGGTTAATAACCGATAAATTCGCTTACATTGTCATCAAAAGTTACAAATTCAAAGTTATTTTTGCTTTTAAAGTCGCAATAGCTAATGATTTTTTTGATGAAGAATCATTTTATAAGCAATAGAACAGTCTTATACCTGCCTCATTTACTTTTAACGCTAACACTATAATCAAAGTATTCTTAACTGCTAACACACTATAATTGCTGCTCTACCGATTCAATATCAGCATAAACTTGGGTCGTCCCGTCTTTATTGAGCTGCATAACCTGATAGGGCATGAATTTATTTTGATACTCCATACCTGGGCTGCCAACAGGCATGCCAGGTACGGCAAGACCCATAGCTTGTACTGGCGGATTTTCTAAAAACTGCGCCATATATTTAGCGGGTACATGACCTTCAAAGACGTAACCATCAGTAGTGACTACAGTATGGCAAGAACGCATTTCATTTGGAACGCTGTAGCGCTCTTTAAATACGGCTAAGTCCGCAACATCTTGCGCGGTTGCACTTAGACCATTATCTTCTGCATGACTTATCCATTCTTTACAGCAGCCGCAATTGGCATCTTTATAGACAGTGGCTGAGACGTTTTTTAGTAGGTCTGGTTTACTTACTGATGTCATCATAGGAGTATTTATAACGTTTGGTTCAGCTGTCTTCGGAACAGTCACTACATCTTCAGTTGATGCCGATGTTGTGCTTGCATCAGATACGCCACTACTCGGTTGGCTACAAGCAAATAGTGATGAGGCGGCAAGTAATACTAACGTACTACGCAACCCCTTAGACAGATAACGATTGAATATAAGACTGGATTTTATTTTTAAGGGGGTCATAGTGCTCTCTCATGTACTGTAGATATTGTGAGCTATAGAAGGTCAAGTAACACTTCATATCGTTTGGTAATGTAGCATAATAACCCATCAAACGGAGTACGTAAATTTATCCATTGAGCAGTGCGGACTGGTATCATAAGCAGTTTTCATTTTGAAATGCTGCCTGTAGTATTAACAGGTCTATCCGAGTTTTGGATTTTGACTAAAAATTCAAAACTCATAATTTTGGATAATTTGCGATGCGCCTGTCTACTATTAATCTACAAAAGCGTTTGAGTACTCACTCAAATCAATTACCGCTATGGTTTACGCTAGTAGCAGCATGGCTTGCAGGGGCTATTTTTTTATTTGCGCTAGCGCCTCATGGGTTCTGGCCGCTAGCAATAGTGTCACCAGCGATTTTATATGCGCTGTTGGTACCAAATATGAGTGGTCGTCGCGCTTTTATTATCGGTGAAGCTTACGGTATGGGGCTATGGTGCGTCGGCGGCTTTTGGCTCTATACTGCCATCCATGATTATAGCGATACTCCAACGTGGCTCGCATTGATTATGATTGGATTGATGGGTCTCGGTATGGGACTGTTTCATGGATTTTTAGCACTAGTCTTTAACCGTATGGTAGGCAAACAACCCTTTTCATTTGCTGCTCTTTGGGTGCTACAAGAATGGTTAAAAACTTGGTTATTCACAGGCTTTCCGTGGCTATTTGTTGGTTATGCATTTACTGAAGAGTATTGGTTATCGTCCTTAGCACCCGTTGCTGGTGTTTTTGCCGTCTCTTTTGTTGCCATACTATTGGCTGCAAGTTTAGTAGAGCTACTGCTTCGACGCAGTAGTTATGCCGTCGTTTCTGTACTGTTATTAGCCATTAGCACATCATTATGGCTGGTCAATCCGCAATGGACAAAACCTAAGGGCACACCTGATCTGTCAGTGTCATTGATTCAAGGTAATATTTCACAAGATATAAAGTGGCTGACGCAATATCAAGTAGAAACGCTAAAGATTTATGCGAAGTTAACGCGCACTGAGTGGGGACGTGATGTGGTGGTGTGGCCTGAATCATCTATTCCGATGTTTCAGGATGAGGCTGCGGGCTTTATTAGTGAAATGATAGAAATGGCCAATGCGACCAATACGACATGGATAACTGGTATCCCTTATAAGGATAAAGCGGCATTCAATGCCAGTACGGATAAGTATCCCCCATTTTACAATAGCGTGATTGCTCGAGGTGTAGAAGCGGAAGGCCTATACAAGAAGCAGCGTCTAGTGCCTTTTGGAGAGTATATTCCATTTGAAGGCGTGCTCGATATTTTCCCAAGTTTGGCCGGTAGTCAGGATATTAAGAGCTATAGTCGTGGTAGTGATCAGCAGTCACCGCTAAAGGTGCGTGAACACAATATAGGGACGGCTATCTGTTATGAGGTAGCTTATCCAGATACCACGCGTAAAAATGCCATCGATACTGACTTTTTGTTGACCGTCTCTAACGATGCCTGGTTTGGCACTTCAGCAGGACCATTGCAACATTTGCAAATGGTACAAATGCGCGCGCTTGAGAACGGGCGCTGGTTTATTCGAGCGACCAATACTGGTGTTACCGCTATCATTAACCATAAAGGTCGTATTGTAAAACGCGCACCGCAGTTTGAGCGTACTGTACTACGTGGTGAGATACAGGCACGGGTTGGTAACACGCCCTTTATGCTTATGGGAAATTATCCTATCTTGATAATAATAACCCTGTTATTACTAATAAGCTATTTTGGCAAAGGTCTAACCACACTTAGAAGACGAGGGTAATAGTAAACTTAATCATAATAATTTAATCAGCGTAAGTTTTTTATTTTTTCTAGGTAACGTCCTAACGCACGTAAATATAAAAGTTTTAAACTATTGATCACATAAGAACTGATTGAAAAAATTATGTTGACATAAGGCACGCGCCTCATACTTAAAAAGAGATAGCTATATACGGTCTATCATCTTTTAGTTGATACTTTCATTTAATGCACGCGATTTTTGATTGTCATCTGCCTTAGTACCAAATTCAATAGTTGCATGTTGTATATTCTGATGCGCCAAATCTTCCTTGATGTTTTCTTTCATAGTAATAGTCTCTTCAAACGTTATATCGGTCTTCGGTACAATATGAACTGTAAGAGCATTCTCAGTGGTACTCAAAGCCCAGATATGTAAATGATGAAAGTTTTGAATAAAATTATAACTCTCTAAGATAGCAGTGATTTTACTGAGATCAACATTTTGAGGTACTCCGTCGATAGCAAGCTTGATACTCTCTTTTAGTAGACCCCAAGTCGATAACAGTATAACGACTGAAATAATCAAGCTAACTAGAGGATCAACGATATTCCAACTTGTATAGTAAATAATAATGCCCGAGATAACGACACCTAAAGAGACCAATGCATCTACCATTAGATGCAAGAAAGCACCTTTGATATTAATATCGTCTTTTTGACCTTTGTAGAATGCAAAAGCAGTAACAGTATTTATAAATACACCTATTAGAGCTGTAATAATAATAACTTTTCCTGCAACTTCCGGTATCGTATCAAATCGACCCAAGGCCTCATACGCAATACCTATAACGATTGTAACTAACAATATGGCGTTAATAAGAGACGCCATTATAGAAGCTTTTTTGTAGCCATAGGTATAAAGCGTAGTAGATGCTTTCTGTGCTAATTTCATTCCAATTAACGAGATTATTAAACTGGCAACATCACTTAAGTTGTGGCTAGCGTCTGCGATTAAAGCTAATGAATTAGTTGAATAGCCCACTATAAACTCGATGAGCGTAAATGCAGAATTTAGACCAATCCCAATATAAAAAGCTTTATTCATATTTTTAGGGTCTGGAGCTTGATGACTGTGGTTATCTGAATTACTCATGATTCATCCGTATTTAGATTGCTGCATTTTAATTTGAAGAAAAATATATAAAGTCTATTAAATAGCTATTATGGTAATAAGTCTATATCTCATCTCAACCAGTGATTTTTTGGACAGGTATAATAATGAGAAGGTGAGTGTATGATGTATATATTTCACATGCAATCGAAAGACAAAAATATCTTATGTTTTATCTGAGATTGATGTGCCACTACAAACTATCTTGAATCGGAAAAATCGATGAGTCAAACCGTTATCCATTATTTTCTACATTTTGGCATGCCGTTGATTATCGCCTATATGTTTTTTCGTAGTGACTATAAGCGAGTTTATTTGATCCTAATAGCAACCATGCTAGTTGATTTAGATCATCTTCTAGCGACACCTATCTTTTCGCCCAATCGTTGTAGTATTAATTTCCATCCGCTACATACTTATTATGCGATGGCAGTATATGCGGGCATGTTGTTTTTACCAAAGCCCTATAAGATAATTGGTTTAGGGTTATTACTGCATATGTTGACTGATTTAAATGACTGTATAATGACCTATATTAATTGTCCACAGTGTTTGAGTCAGGCTCCTGCCCGTGAGTTGGTAGCGTGGTTAGGCAGAGCTATTAAGTTTTAATACGGTTGTGACTACATTCCTTTGTTCAGAGGATATAGTCTAAACAGAGTTTGTGGCACAGCCAGCTATCAGTACAGTGGATAGTGGAGGAATGGTAAAGATAATTTTCAAGTTATACTCCTACTTAAACCACCCTAGTATGGTTGGAAATTTAACGTCTTGTGAGTATGTACTAAATGCTAACTTCAAAATAATTGAAATACTTACGCTAAATGATGATAAAAAAAGCCTAAGCAATTTAATGCAGAACTAGATATTAAAAACCTAGTCTATATGTCAAACAAAAAAATGCCTCTGGGAGTTGACTCCTAGAGGCATTTAGTTTTTAATGTAATTAACGGTTACAGTGTGCGTCAACACGCTGTAACGAACAAATAAGCACACAGACTGCGTTATTTGAACAGCATTAAATGCCCGTTTAGGGTCATTTTATCCAAAAACTGCTTTCATATCAACCTTATTCACTATACATTTTAAAAACTGCTTGTTCGCTCGTTACATCCTTGTGCTGCTCTCTTTGTACCCGTTACCCGTCAAATGGGTGGCAGGCCTCGGCGACGACTGCGTTTGACACAGGGGTAAGCTCTCGACAGGGGGTTCTAGACATATTGAGCAACGCAATGAGTGGTTACTCGTGCATATCGTAGCGGTATATTGGGTTTATGCCCTTGCTAGCGTATGACAGCACAGTAGCGGTTAAGAGCGTGTCTAGGCGGTGCTATCAGCCGTAATCTTAACAACCGTAGCTTGATACAGTGATACGGTCTTGATGACGCGATGGGCGATGAAGTCGGCATGACTAATCACATCAAATCCAAGGAATGCACTAAAGCGATTGTGAGTATTTTATCTACTCATAATCGCTTTAGGGTGAGTGTTCCTTGAAATCTGCTCAAGGCTCCAAAATCAGCATAAATTCACTTAGGCTAATTTAAGTAGTATATAGCCCACTCGGCTATATACTATAAGAGTCCAGAGAAAAATTTAGAATAGTTATTATACAGCAGTCACTTATTCAGTGAGTCGATATTGTCATGGTTGATTCATAAGCTTAGTGTGAATAGAACGAGATCTATGCCTTGGGTAAACTACCTCCCAAACTTATAACTGTTCTTTATCTTGAAATCCTAATTAAACTGAAACCTCGAATACTTTTATTTAGTCAGCATCCAAAGTATTATCTTTGTTTTGAATAAGTATTAGAGCATCTTGTGCTTTCTTAAGTTGATCTTGTAACAGAGTCACTTGTTCCTGCTTTGATAAATGACGGCTTGATAGCTCGCTATATTGTTTATTCAATACGCTATGCTCGGCTTCAAGCTTAGCCTGAGTTTGAGTCAGCTGATTATTAAGTCCTGATAGCTTGTCACGTTCAGCGGTGACTGCCTTTAACTCTCCTTTGATCTCTGCGGTAGCCGTTTGTATATCATTCCGCTCAGTGGTGACTGCCTTTAGCTCTGACTTAGTATTTTTAAGTTCAATCTTTAAACGTGCAATCTCTGCCTTATCACTATCAGCTGTGGCTTTAAGCGTGGCTACCTCACCAAGACTGCTAGTCAGCTCTATAGATTGCTTATCTAATGCATTACTCACCTCTGCAAGCTGTGATTGCGCGGTCTTAGCCTTAGTGCGTTCAAGCTCTAATTCATGCCTAGTATCTAATAGCGTCTGTTTGGTAGCGTCATGGTCAGCTGTGGCTTGCTGTGCGCTTTTAGTTGCTGTTTCCGCAGTGCCGGTCACCTCGTCCAGTTGCTGTAGTAAATCCGCTTGTTCCCCCTCCAAGGTCTTAACCGCTTCTTGCGCTTCGTCCATCTCTGCTTGTGCCTTGATCTTAACCACCTCTAAAGCTTCACGCTCTTTAGACAATCTATCATTAGCCATATCAATAGCCGTCTGCCACATATCAGCCCCAAGCGTGTGCAAGCGTTCTGTGATACCACTAGGTAAGTCTACTTGCTGTAGCTCTTGCTCTTCTTGCTGTTCTCGCTTCCAGCTTTGCATAGCATCACTGATAGTCGTGAATGATCCACCGCCTAGCGCCTTACGCACCTCTGCCAGTGTCGGCTTAACCCCTTGCTCTTGTAATTGGTCTGCTGCTGCATGAATATCTTGTATCGTGAGTGCCATGATTTTGTATCCCTTAATAGTATATTGTAGTATGTTGTATATAATATACTACAATATACAACATACTACAATATAGAATGTAAAAAAACCCCAAGTAATCTTGAGGTCATGTGCTTGTTATTTAATGCCTAGTGATCGGTTAGGTATTCTTCTAGGGCATCGTTGATCATGTCTTGATAGTTACCGCCTGTTTGCTTAGCTCTGTCCTTGAATTTGGTAAGGATACTTGGGCTAATGACACTGGTTTCCGTAGACAACGCTTGAGATTTGATACTGCCACGGATCGCGCCTGACCAGTCGGTGACTTCTGGAATGTCCGATAAATCAATGTCGTCATCGCTAAGCGTGGCTAGATGCTCTGAGTCTGCTTGCTGCTTAGCAGTTAGTGGCGGTAATTCGTCTATTTTATCATCTAACGCCGTAAAACCACGTCCTTCTAGGGCGTGGATATCAGGCGTCAGTCGTTGTCGCCCAGTATGGCGAACCCCTTGATACCCAACTGCATTGAGATCATAATTACTCCATGAAAACGCTCAAACTACGCATCAAAGACAAACACGCCACTCAGCTCAATATCTTAGCTGGGGCAGTCAACTTTGTCTGGAACTACGTCAATGAGCTAAGTTTTAAACATTTACAGCGCACGGGCAAATTCTTTTCAGCCTATGACTTGGCCGCTTATACTAAAGGGGCGGGTGAATACCTGAATCTGCACAGTCAAACCTTGCAAGCGATCAGTGAGGTTCACGCTAAATCCCGTAAACAGTTTAAAAAAGCCAAACTCAACTGGCGTACCAATAACCCAAAAGCCAAGAGAAGAAGCTTGGGCTGGATTCCGTTTAAAAAGACCGCCATTAAGCACCTAACAACCCGTCAGTCAGGCAAGAAAAGCCTTAAATCTACTATTCAGCTAAGCCTCGCTAAAGGCAAAAAGCTGATCATTGATTTGTGGGATAGCTATAACCTCTCGCTCTATACCATCAATACTTGTGAGCTGGTACAAGATGCACGAGGTCACTGGTACGCCTGTATCACCGTCAAAGAATTTCCAAAAACAGTTTGTGGTACGGGCCAAGTCGGTATTGATTTAGGCTGTAAAGATGCCGCAGTCAGTAGTGAGGGTGATCAGCTACAAATCAAAGTCACCCATCAATACGCAGAAAAACTGGCCATCGCTCAACGTGCCAAAAACAAAAAACGGGTTAAGGTCATTCATGCCAAGATTAAAAACACCCGCCAAGATCTGATTCATAAATTCACATCAAAGCTTGTCAAAGCCAACAGCTTAATCGTTGTTGGTAAAATCAAATCAAACTCATTCACTTCATCCAAACTGGCCAAATCCGTCTATGATGCTGGTTGGTTTGAGATTAAGCGGCAACTGGATTATAAATGCGCGAACGCAGGTTGCCACTATATCGAAGTCAATGAAGCGTACACCACCCAAACCTGCTCGTGTTGCGGCTCTCGCCAAGACAGTCCGAAAGGTAGAGAAGGTCTTGGTATAAGAGCATGGTTTTGTCGTTCTTGTAAAACGACCCATAACAGAGATGTTAATGGAGCAAAAAACATTCTCGCGGTCGGGCTTGGCCGTCTTTAGTAGGAATCCCCGTTCCTTTAGGTCGGGGAGGAAGTCAATCTGTGGTAACGTGATCAGAGGTATAGTCATTATTAGCAATTATATGGCGTCGTATGACCACATAAGGTTTGTTATCGAATGTTTAGGTCGAAATACTAACCAATATATTTAGACGTCTCTACAGAGCTTTCTCGTTCGTTTTAGGACACATAGCCAGAATGGAAAATAAAAAAGTGCCTGATTCTTAGGATCAAGCACTTTTGTGAACTAACACTGTTTACTTAATAATGATATCGGCACTGAACGATGATAATGGCATCATCTTGAACCTCATAAACCAGTCTATGCTCTTGATCAATGCGACGCGACCAATAGCCTGCCAGATCGTGTTTGAGTGGTTCAGGTTTACCAATACCCTCAAATGGGTCACGTTTGATGGCTTTAATCAGCTTACTTATTTGCTTGACCTTCTCTTTGCTGGTTTTTTGCCAGTATTCGTAGTCCTCCCACGCATCCTGTGTCCAAGATAAGATCAAGCGTCCACCTCATCATCACAAGTCAATAATGCGTCATCCGTATTGATGTCATGCTCGATTAAACGACCCGCCTTAGCATCGGCTATAGAGCGTCTGAGGCGCTTGGCATTAGTGGGGCTTTTTAGCAGATGAAGCGTTTCCTCATATGAATTAAACTCTTCTAAACTCATGAGTACCGCAGGTTTGGCGTTTTGTCTAGTAATCACGATCGGCGATTTGTCGGTATCTACCTTATCGATATATTTGGCTAGGCCCTTTCTAAAATCAGTGTAGTTCACAACATCCATAACGATTACTCCGTGTTTGGTCATATTTATTTGTATGACTGATATTATATACCATAGCTGTACTTATATCTGTACAGTTATTTTTACACTGATTTATTTATGGCGCTGGCCGCTCAATCCGTAATCACCCGCAGAAGTTTGTGGCGGCGTATTAAGATTAGAGGGTTTTTGATAATCAAAGGATAACGGCACGGTATTGGTTTGCGCCACTTGAGTTAAGAACAATTTGATTGCTTGAGACGGCGTTAATCCATAGCTTTCAAACACGGCAAAGGCGCTATCCTTGAGCTCTTGATCGAGCCTGATATTATAATTGGTTGTCGTCATGGCATTACAAATGGCTTATATATGTACGTACAATATAAACCATTTGTAATGCCAAAACTACTAAGCATGCTTTTTTCATATTATGATTTCTGCTTAGGGAACGTATAGCCTATCGCCAGTAAGTGCTTTTTGTGGGTCTTTAAAAAAGCTTCATCTCTTAATTGAGTGTGTAACCAGCTGATCACTTCTTGGGTACTTTTTCCTGAAGGCGCATAGCTACCAAATGGGGCATAGTTAGCCAATAGAGGCGCAAAACGGTCGATCTGTTTGACGGTTAAGGATGGTATATCTCTATTCTCATTATTCTGATTTAAGTCCTCCAGACTTTTTTTCTTGGTGGGCTTAGCTTTGACATTAAATTTTAGTCCTGTGACGGTACGACCACGTTTAACGTTTTCATAGGTGATTTTAATATCTGACTTTTCTGTTATTTCTTCAACGCTTGGGTTGATGACTCGACTTTTTAGGTTGTTAATACGTTCGTAAGATTTAGAAAGAGCTAGCTCCTCTCTAATTTCTTCAAGTGACATTGTCCACGAGCTCATTGCCTCATGTTTTTTGGCCAGATGGTATATATCTATTGAATATTCACCCTTCAGTTTAAGTACATCTTCTTTTTTATATTTAGTGAATGGATTATTTTCATCAAAAACCTTCAACATCAGTAGCACTTCATCTGTAAAACATAGAGACACATAGCCATCTTCATATATTGATCTGATGACCCACTGTACATTGACACGGCTACCGCGTTCATTTCTATAGCTAAAAAATCGCCTCATCATCGTTTCACTAGCATCTTTTAATTGAGTATAAGCAGAATCCACTTGAATGTTGCAAGCCTCTGCAAATGCTTTCGCGGTTATCTCTATAGTGTCTTTTTCAGTGGCATCTATCAAACGCACTACTGAACTAGCAAGCAACAGCAACCGTTTTTCATCAAGTGTCATTTCATAAAACGCTTGTAGAATACGATTTTGCATAACAACCCAATTTGCAGGGTATTTCTTCTCATATAAACCAACTTGGTTAGTCATATCTACGCCTTAATGCTCAAATCTATCTAATTGTAGCATAATACCTGCTGATTGTAGCTTTTAACCTAGCTGATTGTAGCATTAACCTAGCTGATTGTAGCATTAACCTAGCTGATTGTAGCTTTATAGATCTTGAAGCCCTTAATTGGTAAGGTCTGAGAGCGTCCTAAAAGTCTTTAAAAGTCTTTAAAAGTAAAAAATATGTTTTTATATTAAATAATAGGAAAAAAACCAAAAAACCGACGGATTTAAGATGATAATTTGATCGACCAATCACTTATAAAACTTATCAGTAGCTCAGAATGCAATTGTCCATTTACTTGATGTTAATCCTCGTTCACATAGTTCGGATCAAGCTTGGATCTTTGAAAATCTTCAAAAGCATGGTCAAAGATATTTTGAATATCTTCATCTGTCATTCTGGACAACCCTGTTTTCACATTCTCAATATCAGTCTCATTTTTTGTAGATAGTTTGTCTTCATTTTCAGTAGCCATTATCGACACATCTGTAAACACTTATCAAACCGTTGCTAAAAAGCCTAGAAACCACTCTTATATACGTTTTACGCTCTGTCCGATACGATGGTAGCTAAAGCTATTCTAAAACGCTTAAAACAGCCGATAACCGTCTCCTAACCTTTCGCTAATTAGTAGACGATCCAGCTGTACCTTCAATTAGGCGATTTCGAGTAGCTACTGTGATGATGAATAAATATCAAGCAATGAACCGTGGTCACTGTCCTGACTGTTTTTAGGTGGTGTAAAGCTGCTTGGTACCACCTCAGCTTTACTTTGTATTTTATTGGCAATTGCTTTCAAAAATTCACGGTGCTTTTTCAAACGAGCATATTTTTCATTATCGTGTGCGTCTAAAAAAATAGCTTGCAGTTCATGATTATCATCATCGTCTAATGCGTTGGCCAACCACTCCCCCAATATTTTATGTGCTTCAAGCCTGTCCTGATCAATCTCTTTTTTAAGAGCCTGTAATTGCTTAATCTTATTTGCGAATAAATCATCTGATATTACTGACATTACCTCATCCTTTTTTTAGCCAACTATGATAGAGTTGATCCTAGCAGTACATACATAGGTATGCAAGGTAGTAAAATACACAAGACCACATCGTTTCGTGGGCGCAGTAGTATTTTAACCCTCTGTTAAGAGCGAACTTAGGAGTTTATGTAAAAAAGACCCACAAGGGGTACTGTTTTTTTACATAAACTCCGTCGTTCGGCAGGGGGCGAACCCCCTACAACCCCCAAAAAATCATCTCTCAATATTGGGTTTTTTTGCTATGAATAATAAAGGGTTTCACCTGTCGGTTAGCGCCGTTAGTAAGGCGAAAAATCATAGCGTGGTGGCAAAGTCGGCTTATAATTCTGGCTCAAAACTGGTTGATGAGCAGTCAGGAGTCGTCCACGATTACACCAGTAAAGCTAAAGACAAAATCTTAAATTTAGTAGACAGTGATGGTACTAAATACACGCAAGTTCTTGAGAAAAATGTGATGCATACGGCGTTGATAACGCCAACTCTTGCTGGGGATCTAGCAGTGACACGTGAGGGTTTTTGGAATGATATCGAACGCATTGAGACTCGTAAAAACGCGCAATTGGGTACTGAGATTGACGTGATGTTTCCTGATGGGATCACCGCGGATCAGCGTATAGTTCTGGCCGAGCGCTACGCTCAAACCTTATCTGATCGCTATAACGTGCTTGTCGATGTGGCCATTCATCGGCCCCACAGTCACGAGAAACATGTGGGGGAGGTTGAAGTGGTTGAGCTGACCAGTCGTAACTTTCATGCCCATATTTTACTCTCAAGCCGTGAGATAGTAGCGGATGTTGAGGGTTATGCTTTATCAGCACGCAAGAATTGGTTGCAGTGGTCAACGGAGGAGCGGTTATCTAAGGGGTTAAACGGACGCGGCGATGAGCTTAAATATCAACGCACCCTTTGGGCGGATATGGCCAATGAGCTACTGCCTAAGAATAAAACCATTAGTGAGAAATCCTACCGTGAGCTGGGCATCAATCGTTTGCCAAAAATGAAACTGGGTAAATCACTATATAAGGATATTCTCAAAGGCAATCGTTCAGTGATTCACGAGTACAACGAGACGATTGATGAGATCAATGCTTACATTGAAAAAAATGGTTTAGTAATTGAGTACGACGACAAGGGACGTATTGACCTAGAAAGCAATGAACAAGAGGTTAACGGCGTCACAATACATTATAAAAAGCGTAAACCCTTTGCGCGAATTGAGCTCAGTAATATCCGCTTTGTAGATCCTGCCGCTGAACTTGAACCCGCTATCCCTAAAAGTAACAGTCAGACGCATAGTGATGCGGCCAATGATCACGTACTTGATGAGCTTTTAGCAATCTCAGCCGACTTTGTGAGTCAAAAAAAGATGGTACGCAGCGCCTTATTTTCAACCATTGATGCGCTGCATGAAGAGTTAGCGCACCAGTCTAAACAGATTATTACCATTGATAAAAACATTAAGAGTACCCAGCGGTTCACCGAGGAGGTGGGACAGGATTTTAGTGACCCCCGCCAAAAAATGATTGAGCTTGCTAGGCAGATAAGCACAAAAGAGCAAAGTGAGGCACTAAAGGCGGCTTTAGCGTTGGTTGAGGAGTTTAGACAAGATGATACCCTACAAACAGGCCGCGCTGTTAGCCGTCTTGAAGAGCAGCTGTCACAGATTGATAAAACGGTGCTGAACAATAAAACGGTTTTAAAAAAGCTGATCCCGCTTAATAATGAAGTCATTGCTGACTACAAAGGGTTGAAGGCCACGCTAAAACCCTTTGCCGCAAAGCTGAATAAACTGGCGACTGGCTTTAAAGCTCTTGATGAGATTGATATTGAAAAATCCGACTTATCCTTACAGTGGGATCAAGCGTTTGCGGATCTACAAGAGATAGACGTCACCAATAACATGGACACTTATCATAAGTTTGCCGCATTTGCAGATCTGGATGTTGAGCGCTTTAAATATCTTCAAAAAGAGCGTGAGGCGCTCAGTACGTTAAAAGCAGTAGAGGTAGACGCGGATGCTTACACTCGTTTAACGGCATTGACCGCTGATGTTAAAGCGTTTAAGACTGCCAATGATAACGACATCAAACAGTTAAAGCAGCAAATTAATACCAGTCAAAAAACCTATCAGCGCCTGTCGCCGTTTTATGAGCAGCGTATCGCCTTACTGGATCAAAGTGAAGCTGTGATTGTGCAAGATGATGACCTATATGATGAGATTACCCGTACCAAGACCACTCAATTGAACGCAGATCGGCTTGATGACTGGCGCAACCGTACGATGGTGCTTCACCACCAGCTCAATAAAGCACATGAGCAAGCAAAGCTTAAGGAAGAGGCTGAGCGCGCACGAGAGGAGGCTTTAACCAGGCGGCGAGTAGCTTTACAACAGAGACGGCAGCAGGCATCTCTTAAGCGTCAGCGAATCAATGAGACCAAAGCATATCGAGATCGATTTGACAATTTAGTGGTACGGGTGCGTGACCGCGTTGATGCCCTTGATTTTAAGGCCGTTGATGCACCGATCGAAGTGATCAACGCGGCTGAGGCGGTTGCCGCACAAGCATTTATATTCACTACTCTAAAACACACTGACAGCTTTACGACACTACAAAAAAGTTTACGAGACACCGATGCCAAAAAAATTGCAACGCAGGTGCAGAAGGCAGCAACGACGCTATGGCAACAGCTTGAGCGCTTGCCTGACAATCAAGATAAGGTCGAGGTATTAACCCAGATCAATGAGCGCTTTGAGCACGTTCCTGCTATCACCATAGATGGGGCAACGCTCACACAAACTGTGACAGATCACCTGCAAAAAACGAAGAACGCCATCCAAGCGCATGAACAAGCACAAAGACGCCGCTACTCCTCACCACGCCCATTTTAGGCGGCATTATAATAATGAGTACCCCATGAATAAAGACAATAGCAATGAGCAAGACATACACGATCAACTTGTTAACCTAGTGACTTCATTGACTCCGGTCATTGGGGCCTTGCGTGAGCTGATTAAGCGAGCCGATGATGCGGTAGCGAGGCGGCTTGAGCGTTCGCTTAGCGGTATTGATAGCAAGGTGAATGAGGTGTCTTCTGCCATTGAAGAATTAGGTAGTAGCGCAAGCACGACTTCGCAGGCATTGAGCCAGTATCAAGAACTCGTGTTAAAGCAGCTTCAAGCAGCAGTGACGGCTTTCACTGACAATGAGATGCCGCGTCGTTATGATGACAAAATAGCGGGCATCATCACCGATATGAAACAGCAGATTGATACGGCTGTAGAGTCGGTCGTCACTGCTAAAAACGATAGCATAGAGGTACAAATCAGTACCATGCAAGGAGTTGCTGATAAACTTAGCGCAAGCGCTGACAATCTAGCCCTATTCACCAATCAGTACCAAGCTGGTCATAAGCAGATTATTGAAGATATTGAGACCTTTGAGACCACCACCAAAACGCGGATTGAGCAGGTCGAGGGTAGAGCTAGTAAAGACTTGGACAAAATTCATAAGTCCATTGAGACTATGAGTATTAAAAGGATTGCAGCCGCTGTCGCAGCGGGTACGATGGCTGTGATAATAAGTTTGGTGGCTCTGGTATTTTGGTATGTGCCAAGCTTTGATGAGATTGCAGAGATGAAATACCAGCAAGCAGAGCTACAGCGCGGCATCGATGAGCTTGAAACGGGTTGGAAACAGGCCTTTAATAATGCTCAAAGTGCGCAGTTTATTTTGGCTTGTGATGTTAATAAAGAGCAGCCTGATGCAATCAGCTGGTGCGTTAGAGCAGACAGTAAGAGTGTTTTGAGAGATGAGAGAGGCTTTGTTTATTATAAAATAGCTGGGGTGCCGCGTGCAAAGCCGACTGAGTAAAGACGTATGGCAATAGTGAGCTATATTGCCCAAAAGTGCGTCTTCTGAAACATATAAGACTGAAAAAAGGCTTGTTTGATTGTCGTTATCTTTGTCTATATTAAAAAGCCAGATAATGACACTTTATCTGGCTTTAAGGGTTATTGTTTCTTGTTAAACAAGAAGTCTGTAAATATAAGCTAAAGTGACTAGGCTGCTTGGTCAGTGTAAGCTGTGACCAACTCTATAAAAGCAGTTTCAAGGATGCTTAAAGTGTAGTCGTCAACGATAAGACCATCATCCAGCTGTCGTTGCACCCAGACATAAATCGCTTCATCATTATAAAGAATAGCGTCAACACCAAGTAATGATGCCAGTTGTACGCCTTGCTGTACTTGTAAGCTGAATAACAGCTTAGAGGCTAAATTTTTAGTCTGTTCACTAAACCAAGCGCAGCTGTTGAGCCGCGATAGATTGTTATTCATTAGTATTCTCCTGCAGATTATTGTGTATAAATAATGGATAAAATGACTTACTACAGGTCAAATTATACCTATATTTTAATCTATTGCAAGAGAAAATAACCTTCTGTAGGTCTTTTTATACTTTTAAAGGTGATAATGTCTTATGAGCGAAGGTGTTCACTCAGGCGACTCACTGCTGTCCTCATTTATGATTTCATATAAATCACCAACATTGATTCTAAGATACGTGCATAAAGACTCGATGACATCTAGATCAACTCGGGTGGCTTCTTCATGATACATGCGAGTAATGGTGCCACGATTGATGCCAGTATCCCTTGCGACATCGGCAATTTTAAGGCGTCTTTCGCCCATGATGGTCGATAAGTGACACTTCACCATAGTGGTTTCCTCATTAACGATTGGTGGTTTTGATTGGTGAGCAGATTATAACGAATATGAGTGGCTAACGTATTCCTTTTAGTAGCTCAAATTGATATTCAACAGCGGTAATTTACCTGGTAGTAGGCAGTTCGTTATGCTGTCTTTGATACAGGACGTCTATCATGATGGATATACGCTAGTTAGAAAAGGTGATGCTATTTTTACTATGAAGTATTGCTATTAGTAGTAATGTGACGTACATTTTTAGTTATACTTATATACTTATATACTTATATACTTATATACTTATATACTTATATACTTATATACTTATATACTTATATACTTATATAC
>NZ_JBEOOZ010000030.1:0-29758 GCF_040309625.1 Psychrobacter sp. 78a-MNA-CIBAN-0178 | reverse complement strand
TTGAAATGCAACACGGCACATCTTACTCTTCAACTCATTCTTTTAAAACGTTGCACTTCTTATTTGAATCTAGGTCTATAACAATTAGGTTTATCACAAACTTAGCGCATGCCCTCATTTTAAAAATAGTAATAAAAATGAGGACATGCTGTAGTGCTATGAACCTTCGTCAACACGCACGAGCTTCACGCTACCATCGGCACTTGTCACGCGGCGATAACGCGTATTGCCAGAACTTGATGGTTGGACTGACGACTGAGGGGAGTAAGTGATGGGACTGCTCGTTTGTTGTTGAATCAACTGTCCCATGCGATCAGCAGAGGCAGGCTGTAAAGGCTGACTGTTCGCTGGTTGCCCATATTGGTTGCCATATTGGTTGCCATATTGTGTGCTTCTTGGAGCTATGTTTCCTGCATTTCCAATGATTGAACGGTAAAATTTCTGTCCTGCGCGTCCATCAGCGGGGAAGATGCCCTTACTGGTTTGGTACTGCTGAATCGCAGTGCGAGTATTGTCTCCAATAATGCCGTCGACTTCACCAATATCATAACCAGCATTTAACAGCGCTTGCTGAATGTCTTTGGCTTGCTGGCGACTGATACCCGGATCATCGGTAGGCCAAGCAGTGACGAAGTCAGTTTTGCTGCTGTCTTCTTTGGTAATTAGGTCTGACAAATGCGCGATGGCTAAGGCGTAGTTCTCTGACGCGTTGTACGAATAAAACGTATCGAAGTTTTTACCCACTAAGAAAGCAGGGCCTTCAGCGCCTGCAGGTAATAGTAATCCTGCACTATTCAAGTCGTAAGGCAATGGACTGCCATTGGCGAGCGTTAGCCCTTGATCGCGCCAGTGGCTGATAGACTTTTTGTTCTTTCGGTCAGAGGCGGCCCAATAACCACTGGGCAACTTGACTTCGTAACCCCACGGCTCGCCAGTACGATAACCACGATTGTCCAAGAAGTTAGCGGTAGAGGCTAGCGCATCAGGGACGCTATTGACCAAGTCGCGACGACCATCGCCATCAAAATCAACGGCCAATTCTAAAAAGGTGCTCGGCATAAACTGCGTTTGCCCAAAAGCGCCTGCCCATGAGCCAGTCATATCGCTGGGCGCGATATCGCCATTTTGGACGATTTTTAGTGCATTGGCATATTCACCTTGAAAGTAGCTCTGACGACGGTCAAAACAAGACAGCGTCGCTAGGGATTCAAACAACGGCTTTTTGCCCAATGTCTGACCGAAGTTTGACTCAACACCCCAGACGCCTAGTACGTGCTCGGCTTTGACCCCATAGCGTGATTCGATTTTACGTAGCGTATCACTCCATTGACGCTTGGCGCGGATACCATCTTCGACACGCTCGCTATCGACCAGTGATGAGAGATAATCCCAAACGTCTTTTTGAAACTCTGGTTGATAGTTCAACGATTGAATGACGCTAGGATCAGGCTGGCTTGGGCGATAGTTGTTAAAGGTATAACCATCAACTCCGCTAAATTTGCTAGAGTTTTTTAATCCATCTAAACATTGTTGCAGCTCGGCATTAGATAAGTCTGGGGCTGGAGGTTTGGCCGCTTGGGCAGTGCTAGCAAAACTCAAACCAACAGCAAGGCTAAGTATCGATAAAGTAGAAACTGGAGTCAAACGCATGAAAATGTCCTATAAACGTCAAAGTGGTCATTAAAAGAGGATGCAGAACTGGTTAAGGTAGTATGGACTTAGAGTAACCAATCTAAATAGTAAAGAAAAGGTATCGAAGCACTCAGTTACTATAAATGGACGCTGGCGTGAGGTTAGGAGAGGGTTTTGGATGGAAAAGTCTAGTGTCAAAATGCCTAGCATCTTAGTAGATCCTTATTTTCACTAAAACCCAACTACTTCTCCAAAACCTTATCCAACTCATTAATAAAGTTATGAATGCGCTCTGCATTTTTGCCCAAATCGCTACCGCCAACCCGTGACTTACTGCGAATATCGAGCAGACGCTCACTGCCGTTATCCGTCACACGTACGACAACGTCGTCTTTAAAGCCGAACCACATCGTACTATCTGTCGCTTCGACAATGCCTTTATCCACATCACTATTTACCAAATCCCAGCCTAAATTATTGATGGCTTGTTCGGTCGCCTTGACCAATTCAGACTTTGATTGCGTATAGGTTAAGGTTTGCAGATCCGGATAGGCGTCACGTTGTTGTTTTGCAGCTTCCGCACCTGCGTACTCAACGGGATTTGGCGCGTCAGCGCGTAGTGGGGCAATGGCCACAAACTTAGGTGGATTAATCAAGTCGGTCGATATATCGTGAATAGGCGGTACACTTTTGCCTTTATTCATCATACTTAGCGGCATAGCTATGGCAATAGCAGACAGTAGCAGCGCTATTACCGTGCTACCAAGTGTCACTGTTTTGCGTTTAAATATCATTTGTAAAACGAGTAAGATAAGGGCAGCGATGCCAGCAAACACGCCGAATTTAAATCCCGTAAAGGCGGTACCCAAATCGACGATGCCATATTTATAAAGCGGACCGGGTAACGCCACCAGCAAAAAGGCGATTAAGCTGACGAGACTAACTAGAGCTTTCATTAGGTTTCTCCGTTATGATTTAATCGTCGCTTAATCACTATTGAATCATTGCGATAATTAAGCTTATATTTAATTCAACAGCCAAACATGCTCAGTGACTTTTAGCTCAGGTGCGGAGCCAATAGTAGCAGGTTCATTTATCAGCTCGTTAATTTGATAGTGCTCGCCATAGTATTGCTGTATCTGTTCGCTACTAATCGAGAAGGGTGGTCCATTCTTTTTACTTTGGTCATAATTCAATGTGAGTAACAGTTGCGGCGCTATTTTATTACTCACATTAACACCAAGTTTGTGTACGTGCTCGCTATATTTCATACGCATATTGGCTGGCAGGGCAATCAATGCCGCTTTATCATATACTGCATCGACAAAGCCAATATCCTCAGCTGTTAGCGCAAAAATATCAGCGACCCATAACGTTATTGTTCGTCCTGTTAGCTGACCTTGATAATATTTGATCGCTGGATTACGCACATGCTGATGTACAGTAGGTATGATATTTTGTTCAGCAAAGAATTCTTGTACGGCTGTCTCAACCAGTTCAACGCCAACCACGTCATAGCCTTGCGCTGCTAGCCATGCCATATCTATTGACTTACCACATAAAGGCACAAATACTCGACCACCAGTGGGCACGTTTAAATGGCTAAAGTATTTCGTTAATAACGGATTAACTTCAGACTGATTAAAACCAATGCGTTTCTCTTGCCAGCGCGCTTGCCAAAATTCAGGGTTCATAAGTTCGCCTTTATTCATTGAAGTTTATATTATTAGTTATTTTTATAATAGCTTTTTGGTTAATAATACTAAGGGTATTAAAAAGCCAAACGCCTATGGAATAAGCGTTTGGGTATGATTAAAAGTCGCTCTAAGAACTATGCTTTTTCAGCAGTTTCTTATTTAACGTTTTGTTTAGCTCACCATGTACTTACTGAACTCTTTACGCAATTTGGCAAGCTTTGGCGGTATGGCGAAGTTGCAATAAGCCTGTCCCGGATTTCTATTGAAGAAGTCTTGATGGGTCTCTTCTGCTTGATAAAATTCAACGGCAGGGTGTACTTCTGTGACGACGTTGAGACCCATGTCGCGTAGTTTGTTGATTGTGCGATCGACGGTTGGTTTTTGATCTTCGTCTGTGTAAAACACCACGCTGCGATATTGGCTACCAACATCATTGCCTTGACGATCCATCGTGGTGGGATCGTGAGTGGCAAAGAAAACATCGAGTATGACTTCTAACGGGACGATAGACTCATCAAACTTAACCTTGATGACTTCAACGTGTCCGGTGTCGCCGCCGCAGACGGCTTCATAGTTAGCAGAGACAGCATCGCCGCCCATATAGCCTGAAACTACAGACTGTACGCCTTTGACGGATAAAAATACAGATTCGGTGCACCAGAAACAGCCACCGCCTAATATAATGGTTTGCATAATTTTTCCTATTATTATAGATGTTGTTATAGAGATAGGCTAAGGTCTTTATTTGGATGCAATGATGTCATTTTTCAATGACTTGTTACTTTGAAGAGTTTATTACCCTTAGCGCGACCTAATCAGCTTAGCAGGGCAGTTGGCTGCGATAAGTAACAAACAGTAATGTTATAATGGGCTTTTGCTACGTTAGTCCGCTCTGGGCTAACGCTATCAGTTGAATAGCATCGATTAAATAGTATCGATCAGAACCACTGAGCATTTCCCAATCAAAGTTTCAATGTCGAAAACCAAAAACCAAAAACGAGTCGCACCATGAACCAAGCCAAGCCTGCTATCAAACATGACACCTTATTCACAACGCCACTCGATAAAGCGGCGCGCTTTTCCTTTGATGAGCAAGTGGTGGCTTGTTTCCCTGATATGATTCGTCGCAGTGTGCCTGGTTATGGTCAGGTATTAGCCATGCTACCCATATTTGCCCGTCGTCATTGTAAATATCGCCAGCAGGATGATAATGGTCAGCGTGTCAGTCGCATTTATGATTTGGGCTGCTCACTTGGGGCGGCAAGTATGACGTTGGCAGGCGAGTTTGAGCCGCAAGACTTGCAGATCAAAGCGATTGATATCTCACCGGCGATGACGACTGAAGCGACGACTTTATTGAATGATCATTATCCTGAGCACGATATAGAAGTGATCACTGCGGATATTCGTGATATTGAGCTTGAACCCTGCGATATGGTGATTTTGAACTTAACGTTACAGTTTTTACCTGCTGCCGATAGAGTTGCAGTATTAGAGAAAATTTATGCCGCATTAAGTGAAGGTGGCATACTAGTACTAACTGAGAAAACCCATGCGTTTGATGAGCAGTATGATGCATGGTTGGTTGAGCGTTATTACGACTTTAAGCGCGCCAATGGCTATACCGAGATGGAAATCAGCGGCAAGCGTAATGCGCTAGAAAACGTCTTGATTACCGATACTTTAGATGAGCATCATGCACGGTTGAGTGATGTTGGTTTTAAGCGTCATCTGACATGGTTTCAGTTTTTGAATTTCGTTTCTGTGGTGGCGTTTAAATAGAATTCATTCTGGGAGCTAACAAGGCACTAATATGATTCCATCTACAGTCGAGATAAAGATCCATCAAGTATTAACACAAAAAATGAGCATACAATCATTTGAGCAATGGTTGTATGAAGATGATGTATTAGAGTTTAGCAACCCTGATTTGTATCTTGAATTGATTTCATTTGATTATAGTTCTGAAGATAATTTTTATTACCGTTTTTATGATAGTTTTGCGAAATACGTCCATTTTTATAAATTTGAAGCTGATCGCATAAAAGGGTACTTAAACTCAATTATTGATAGAGATGATAAGTGTTGTGATGTGATGTGATTTATATGATGTACCACCTCTATTACGATGGTTATAATTTTCTCAATAGGCTAGGGATGGTATATGGAGTTCGCCTAACAGACATCGATACATCGGTATCAAACAGTAGTATGGATGGTATCTTAAATGAGTTTTATCCCGAGATTATTGATGATGCTAAAAATGTCTTACATTGGTTAGAAGAAGGCAAAATTGTTTTCAAAAGTCAGGATAATAGTGATAGTGTTTTTGAATATGAAGACTTTCGTAGTGAAGCAGAAATTCTAAGGACATGCGTAAGATATAGTTAATTTAATGGCACAAGTAAATACTCGCGTTATGAGCTATTAGAAAATTCTATTTAAAGAAATTTCAGGTGCGCTGGGCACACCCTACGAAGTATATGCTTCTGCCGAGGGACGAGGCGCGAGCATAATTATTAAAGAACACCGAGCTATGCCTCGCATATTTGCCCACTCTTAAAGGACTCCAATCTTGAGGCTCATTTTTTTTGCTTTTTCTTTACTTTCACTGTTTTCATTATTATCCATTTAAATAACAATCAACACGGTAATCTGCTTTTATGCTTAACGACACTATCATCCACGCCGAACGCGAACTGTATTTAACCTTATTAGAGCTGGCACAGCAGCAGCCGAGCGCCTATGAGTGGCTGTCAAAATTACCCACGTGGTTAAATGATATCAAGGATAAAGCCAACTATGCGCATGCGCCGGCTTATCAAGCGTCGGTAGCACGTTTGCCAACATTAGCCGTTGATAATGTGGATTTGGACAGTGACATATTGACGCTGAATGCGCCGTTGAGTGACTCTGAGCGCAAACAAACCATGGCGCTACTAAAGCAATTGATGCCATGGCGCAAAGGGCCTTTTCAGATTGGTGGTCAAGTCGATAGTGGTCAGAATGAAGATCAACAAGCCGCGCCAATTTTTATAGATACCGAGTGGCACAGTGATTGGAAGTGGCAGCGGGTCGCACCGCATTTAGGAAATTTAAAAGGTCGGCGTGTTTTAGATGTCGGCGGCGGCTCCGGTTATCACGGTTGGCGTATGGCAGGGGCTGGCGCGGATACAGTCATTATCATTGATCCGTCTTGCCTGTTTTATCATCAGTTTATGGCGATTCGTCATTTTGTGGGTAACGCTGATGCTCATACTCATGTTCATGGTACAGGTCGTTATCGTACCCATTATATTCCCGTGCCATTAGAAGCATTGCCAGAGCACAGTCAGCTGTTTGATACCGTGTTTAGTATGGGCGTGCTGTATCATCGTCAGTCACCCTTTGAGCACCTGCAACAACTCAAAGGACAGTTGGTAAAAGGTGGTGAGTTGGTGCTTGAGACTTTGGTCATTGAAGGCGATGCCAATACGGTACTGGTGCCGCATGATCGCTATGCGCAAATGAATAACGTGTATTTTTTGCCGTCAGTCGCCGCATTAATTGGCTGGCTAGAAAAGGCTGGATTCTCAGACGTGCGCTGCGTAGATGTAGCCGTAACCTCGATTGAGGAACAACGTAAAACGGAATGGATGACCTATCATTCGTTAGCCGATTTTTTAGACCCCAATGATTCTAGCAAAACCCTCGAAGGCTATCCTGCACCGATGCGCGCGACCTTGATTGCCAAAAAGTAGCTCGTACTTACCTACCATAAGGAAAATGGGCAGTGAAAAAGTTAACGATTTTACTCAGTGCTATGATGGGTTTGCTGCCATTGACGTCCATATCTGCTCATGCTGCCTATGGTACGCCATTTGAAGGGTGGGGCTTTGTGCAGGATGATTGGCAACTGGTCTGTGATAATACCTTGACTTGCCGAGCGGCGGGTTATGCAGATGAGAGCATGTTAGAGACACCTGCCTCGATTTTATTGACAGCTTTACCGCAAAAGTCGATACCAAACGTACAGGTGGCTTTTGAATACCAAGAAGACAAGGTGGATAGTAGCGACAATGAATTGAGGGCAACAGAGCTTTGGCTAAACAATAAAAATTATGGTGCCATTGAGAAGGGTGAGCTTAATACTAAGCAAACTCAGCAGCTTCTAAGTCATTCGCGTCAAAATACTAAGATAGAGATAAGAGCGGGTGATGATCGTTGGATAATCAGCGATAAAGGCATGAGTGCCGTGCTGCTCAAGCTTGACGAGGTGCAAGGAAGAGTAGGGACACCAGTAGCACTAGTGAGCAAAAACAATCCCAATCGGCAAAGGCCTAAAGCAGCCAAACCAGTCTCCGTCATTAAAAAAGCGATCTCATATTCTGATGATAAACAGCAGCTCGACCCTGCAAAGCTAGTGTATTTTCAAAAAAATATAAATAAGTGGATTGATATTGATGCTAAGGAGCTTATCGGCTCTGAAGACGATATGGGAGACTGTGAGTTGGTCAATCCAAAGACCGAAGCGTACCAACGAATGCAAGAATATGGCGCTGATAGGCTAGACTGGGAATTTACACCCGTAGATGCTACCCATACATTAGCCAGTCATATTTGTTGGCAGGGCGCATACAACGAAGGCTATGGTTATTGGCTGATTGACAAGGCAAAACCCCGTCGTTCGCAGCTAATTACTACCATGGGCAATGATTATTCTAATGGCGAGATTTGGGCAACACACAAAGACCGCGGGGTTGGCGATTGCTGGAATCGGGCGATATGGGTTTGGGATGGAAAAGACTTTGTTCAAGCGGAAGATTCCAGCACAGGAATGTGCCGGGGTTTCGCCGGTGGCGCGTGGGATTTGCCGACTTACGTGAGTGACGTTATCTCGCAGTCAGATAAGTGAATGATTTGCTTTAATACACTCACATAAACAACATGAATAATGACTTTGGCAGCGACGGCTCTTTATTGGTGACTTTGTCTATTAGCGACAGGGTCAGTCATATTATCATTGACGAATAGCGCTATCCGTTTTTCTTATGGTTTATAAATAAGAGATCTGTTTAAATGAACCATTTGTTAAACGCCACTTCTATTAGCACCTTGAGTATAAATCCTATAAAGCCCGCACCAAGCGCTAAAAACATCCAAAAAGTACCGGCGCGACCGGCTTCAGAGCGTTTTGATAAGTCCCAAATGATAAAGAATAAAAACGCAATAAATATGGGTAATAGTACGTACAGCCCCCAACTGGTGACGGTACTGGCAGCAATAGCAAACATGGCTTAATCCTATAGAGTAGTAACATGCCATCTATTTAACGCTATTATCTTATAGTCAATTCACTATAAATTGGATAGGGTATTAGCCTTGCTTGGTCTACTATTGGTAGTACTTTCGCTCAGCTTCCTTATATCCAAATTATAGTGAACCAACTTTATCGCTTTTTAAAAATCACCCTAAAAAAGCGCATCACTCCTCAAATAATGAGCAGCAATAAAATAATAAATGAAAATTAAATAGAGGGGCAAAATACAAAGCGTCATTATAACGCGGAAGTCAGTGGGTATAAACTACCGCTATCAGTGAGACAACAGGAAAGATACAATTATGTTCATTATTAGGGTGTGCTCTCAATCTGAACCCGAAATGCTAAATAACTTCCAATTAATCTCAAATATGAGTGCGAACCTTCATCACCGTAAGATTTTGGTGCTAATTTTGGCGCAAATAGTGCAATAAAGCGTAAAGATTGTTATATTTACAGGTTATTTATCCTTTTATATGAATTTGTCACCTGCCATGTCAGTCGCTATTATAATAAGCCGTTACCGACTGCGCGCATTCGCCCCATTTTTTGTACCATTTTTTATTTATCTGAGTTTATAGTCCTATGTCACAAGCCCAAATTGATACGCTAGCATCCTTATTTAATGACGCTGTTCAAACCTTACAAGCCGATGGTGCGCTGCCAGCTGATTGGAAAAATAACAGTCAAATCACCCGTACGAAAGACTTAAGTCATGGTGATTTTGCCAGCAATATCGCGCTGACGGCTGCCAAAGCTGCTAAGGTCAATCCACGCCAGCTTGCCGAAAAAATCGTCAATGCACTGCCTGACAACCAAGACATTCGCCAAGTAGAAATCGCGGGTCCAGGGTTTATCAATGTCTTTTTAAATGCCGATGCTAAGTTTTCGGTGTTAGACGATATTTTTAAACAACAGAATCGCTTTGGTTTGAGCGACCAGTTCGAAGGGCAAAAGGTACAGGTTGAGTTCGTATCTGCCAATCCAACCTCTAGCTTACATGTCGGTCATGGACGTGGTGCTGCGTTTGGCATGAGTGTGGCAAACTTGCTCGAAGCCATTGGTTATGACGTCACTCGTGAGTATTATGTCAACGATGCCGGTCGGCAGATAGACATCTTGGCGACCAGTACGTATCTGCGTTATCTAGAAGCCAATGGTGAACAAATAACTTTCCCTGTCAATGGCTATCAAGGTGACTATGTCAGTGATATCGCCCAAACACTAAAAGCACAACATGGCACTAGCTACGTGCATAGCTTTACAGACGTTGCTAAAGATGCGCCAGAAGATGCCCAGTTTGAAATTAATGTCGATGGCGAAAAAACATTGCTATCAGGTGACAAAGAAGCGCATATCGATGGTCTGATTGTTAATAGCAAAGCGTTGCTTGGCGATGGTTATGAGCTGTTTTTAAATGCGGCATTGAGCAGTATTTTGGCTGATATCAAAGACGACTTAAATGACTTTGGTGTGCGTTATGAATGCTGGTTTAGCGAAAGATCCATTGATAGTGAGATTGCGCCGGTCTTACAGATTTTAGATGATAAAGGCTATCTGTACGAAAAAGACGGCAATATTTGGTTTAAATCGACTGATTTCGGCGATGAAAAAGACCGTGTGGTACGCCGTGCCAATGGACAATCGACCTACTTTGCCTCTGATATTGCCTATCATAAGAATAAGTTCGATCGTGGCTTCGATAAAGTCGTCAACGTTTGGGGCGCGGATCATCATGGTTATGTGCCACGGGTAAAAGCAGCATTATTGGCTTTGGGGATTGATGCGGAACGCCTCGATGTGGTGCTGGTTCAATTCGTAGCGTTATGGCGCGGTAGTGAAAAAGTGCAAATGTCGTCGCGTTCAGGCAAGTTTGTCACCTTGCGTGAGCTGCGCCATGAAGTCGGTAACGATGCAGCGCGTTTCTATTATGTCGCGCGTAAGCCTGAAGTGCACGTCGACTTCGATTTAGAGCTGGCCAAATCACAAAGCAAAGACAACTTGGTTTATTACATTCAATACGCGCATGCACGGGTTTGCCGCGTATTAGAAAAGCTAGAAACCAGTGGTCTAATTGTAGACGATTTGATTGGTGCCCAGCATCAAAACTTGCTGACAGCGCCTAGCGAAGATGAGCTAATCAAACTCTTAGCGGCCTATCCAGCGACACTGTTGCGAGCTGCCACGGGCTATGAGCCGCATGTACTGACCAACTATCTAAAAGATTTGGCGGCACTCTTCCACGGCTGGTACGATAGCAATCGTATTCTGCCAGTAAGCTTGACCTCAGGTGAGACGCCAAGCCAAGAAGAGCTCGATATGATGCAAGCCCGTCTGCGCTTGTCAAAAGCGGTACGTCAAGTAGTGTCCAATGGGCTTAGTTTATTAGGGTTATCTGCACCGTCTAGCATGTAGAGCATATACAAACGAGCGATAGCAATAATTCGACGATAATTCGATAACGACAGATAGATTCAGTAGGGAGAAAGAGATCCATGCTAGCCAAAAAACCTAAAGGTGCGACCGAAAAGCGCAAATCAAGTAGCGTATCAGGTTTATTATGGATGTTTGTCGGGGCAGTATTGACCCTAATGATCGGGGTGTTTTTGTACCTCTCGCCATTATTTGATTTTAGCCCCGCTGATAGCACAGTCGGCAACGCTGATCGGCAGGTAGAGCCCCGCGTCGATACCGATACCGATAATAGCGATTACGAGTTCTACGATATTTTGCCCAATCAAGAGATGGCGACCATCCCTGATGAAAATATCGGTGAAACAGGTAATGATGGATTGGGTAGTATTGGTGCCTTTGAGCCGGATGTGGTCGTTACTCAACCGGAGAGCAATTCAGCCAGTCGCAATGATGATACGGGTAACTTTGGTATTTCTGAAAGTACCGTTATCGAGCCAAGCCGTGGCAACAATGCTGGTGCGGCCAATAATAGCGATGATATCGTTATCGTTGAAGAAGACGCTACCTATGATGGCGCGCCGGCGACTAGTAACAGTGGCAATACGGCAAACCGAGCTAATAACTCAGGGGCGGGTGCGGCTAGCGTCCAACCTGCCAAACCTGCGGCGACCTATATCTTACAGATTAACAGCTTCGGTGATGCCGATGAAGCCGATCGTCGCCGTGCGCAAGTGCTCATGGCTGGCGTGGATGCAAGAGTAGTCAAAAACACCACGGGTAATGGTTTGCCAATTTATCAGGTCATCTCGCGTCCAATGAACAACCGTCAAGCGGTTGCTAGTGCGCAGCAGCGCCTACAAAACAACGGCATTGACTCTATCATCGTTGAGCAGCGCCGTTAGGTTGAATGCTTTGTGCTCGTTTTAGTCATGTGTTAACAATAAGAAAGCGTCGCAATGACGCTTTTTTTATCTCTGATTTTTGACAAGAGTGTTTTATCT
Source organism: Psychrobacter sp. 78a-MNA-CIBAN-0178 (assembly GCF_040309625.1). Taxonomy (NCBI): domain Bacteria; kingdom Pseudomonadati; phylum Pseudomonadota; class Gammaproteobacteria; order Moraxellales; family Moraxellaceae; genus Psychrobacter; species Psychrobacter sp. 78a-MNA-CIBAN-0178. The sequence continues at coordinate 17,714 of NZ_JBEOOZ010000030.1, read as the reverse complement.
TTTCGGTTTATTCTATCTTATTAAAATCTTCACAAAGAGTATGGCTATGACAATATCTGACTCAGCAACACCGCCTACTGGTTTGGTAAAAGCCTTTTTTCAAAAATATTTTATCGATGCTTTTACAGGTATGGCTTTAGGGCTATTTGTCACATTGATTGCTGGTTTGATTATTTCACAAATCGGTGGTTGGTTAGACTTGCCCGCACTTATCGCAGTCGGCAAGCTGGCCTCTGTATTAATGGGTGCTGGTATCGGTGTGGGCATTGCTTACTACCTCAAAGCGCCGACCTTGGTTATGCTCAGCTGCTTGGTAGCAGGGATGCTTGGTGCGCACTCTGAAGCGTTGATGGCAGGCACGCTTTTTACCCCGCAAGTGGGCGGACCTGCGACGTTCGTGGCTTTACCCGGTAATCCCATTGGTGCGTACCTGACCTCGGTATTTGCTTATCGCGCTGGTACTTGGGTCGCTGGCAAGACCAAGCTTGATATTCTGCTAGTACCATTATTGGTATGCGCGGTAGCATTAGCAGTTTGCGCACTATTGAATCCACCTATCGTCGCTGCTGTCGCTGCTATTGGTCAAGGTATTCAAGCGGCTACTGAGTTACAGCCATTATTGATGGGTATTGTCATTGCAGTGGTGGTGGGTATTTTATTGACCTTACCAACCTCTAGCGCTGCTATTTGTATCGCTATTGGGCTTGGCGGTGTAGCAGGTGGTGCAGCAGTTGTTGGTTGTGCGGCACACATGATTGGCTTTGCCGTTGCCAGTTTTAAAGACAATGGGATCAGCGGTGTCGTCTCTCAGGGTTTAGGCACGAGCATGCTACAAATTCCAAACGTGCTAAAAAAACCTGTGGTCTTATTGCCCGCTGTTGTCGCTAGCGCCATCGTTGGCCCTATCGCCACGGTCGGCTTTGGCTTGGCGTGTACGGCGACAGGAGCGGGTATGGGTACTGCTGGGCTGGTAGGAGTATTTGGCGTCATTGAAGCGTCACAAGAGATTATGAGTAGCGCTCAACTATGGACAGCGATTATCTTATTGATGTTCGTATTGCCTGCGCTGATTGCTGGCGTAGTCGCTTATATGATGCGCCGGCTGGGATGGTTAGTCGATGGTGATATGAAACTGCCTTAATCATCAAGGGCTGTTTGACCTTTTCGATAAGGCTAAAAAACAAAAAAAGCCCTGCTAGTGTAGCGGGGCTTTTTTTGACCGTTCTTTATCTTTATCTTTATCTGAATCTTATAGCGACTAGGCCGATTTACGAACACCCGTTCTGGCAGGTTTCTTACCTTTCAATTTGCGTGACAGCTTATTGACGTCATTCAGTATTTTGCTATAGCTTGCTGGAAACAAGCGCTGTACGGCGTCGATCATTTTGGCATCGTTACCAATCAAGCAGCGCGACTGGTTGCTTGCGGCCGCTTGCAGAATAATCCAAGCGGCATCGCTGGCATCGAACTTTAAGAATTTATTAAAACTGCTGATCGCTTTGCTGCCACCACGCATTCCAAGGTCACTGATACTGTCATTACCACGCGCACTATTGGCGATATTGGTTTTGATGCCACCTGGGTGAATGCAAGTCGCTGAGACGCCGCAGCGCTGAATGTCGAGCTCTTGACGTAGGCTCTCGGTAAAGCCACGTACCGCAAACTTACTGGAATTATAGGCAGACTGCGAAGGCTGAGCGGTCAAACCAAACAGACTTGAGATATTAATGATGTGACCATGTTCGTCAAATTGGCGTGCTTTGCTGTCTTTACCGCTTTTAGTCGATTCGCTTTCTTTGACGCTATTTTTGATCAAAGGTAAAAAGGCTTTGGTGCCATAGACCACACCCCAAAAATTGATATCCATGACCCATTCAAGCTCATCGATACTGCTGCCTTCTACGGTCGAATATAGCGCCACGCCTGCGTTGTTAAAGATGAAGTTCACTTTGCCGTGATCGCTCATGACGTCGTCTGCCCACGCTTGCACCGCTTTATTGTCTGAGACGTCGAGTACGGTCATAGTGACTTTGACATCATAACCGACGAGCAGTGCTTTGGTTTGGGCTAACTGCTCAGGATTGATATCGGATAGCGCGACATGACAGCCCATTTTTGCTAAATGAATGGCAAGCTCGCGACCCATACCAGAGCCGGCACCAGTGATAGCAGCGACATGATTGCGGTAATAGGGGGTAATGTCATGGTTTTCATTAGCAGAAAAAGGGAGGTGCTGACGTAGGGAGGTTGCTATAGAAGTAACGTTGTTAAACATGATGAACAATCCTTTGTATCATTGATTCGGGAGGTTTGGTCGTAACTTTGGTCATCACTTTAGTCATGACTAAGGAGACCGCATAAGAAGTCGCTTTACCTTAGCATGATTTATGAATTTACCTGCCCACGATTGATAAACGCAGCTGTCATTTTTTGAGCCACCTATAGTCAGTGAAAAGTAATATCGAACCATCACGCACTGCTGATATCCATTTTTCTTGCTTGCTGCGTCTGTGCAGACAGACCCTATATCATTAAAAATGACCAGACATAAAAAAAGCGTCTTAGCATAATGCCAGACGCTTTTTTTGATGACAGTCAATTAAATAATTAGCTGTTATCATTGAACTATATATTAAGCGATTTCAGGGGTCTTGCCGTCGTTGATCACTTGCTCATCGACGAGCACAGTCTTCGCATCTTTCATAGACGGCAGCTCATACATAGTATCAAGCAACGCATTTTCTACGATAGAGCGTAAACCGCGAGCACCGGTTTTGCGTGCCATTGCTTTTTTGGCAATCGCATCAAGCGCTTCTTTGGTAAAGCTAATATCAGCGCCTTCCATATCGAACAAGTACTTATACTGCTTAACCAAAGCGTTCTTTGGTTCCGTCAATATTTGTACTAGCGCTTCTTCATCAAGCTCTTGCAGCGCGGCCAACACGGGCAGACGACCAATCAGCTCAGGAATCAGACCGAACTTGATTAAATCTTCTGGCTCGACTTGCTGCAGTAGCTCTGAGCTACGTTTACTGTCATCTTTTGAGCTGACATCAGCATTGAAACCAATACCAGTTTTTTCTGTACGCTGCTGGATGACTTTATCAAGACCGGCAAACGCGCCACCAACGATGATAAGGATGTTGCTGGTATCGACTTGGATCAGCTCTTGCTGTGGATGCTTACGCCCACCGTGTGGCGGGATAGCAGCAACCGTACCTTCGATAAGCTTTAGCAAGGCTTGCTGTACACCTTCGCCCGACACGTCACGCGTGATAGAAGGGTTGTCGCCTTTCTTACTGATTTTATCAATCTCATCGATATAGATGATGCCCTGCTCAGCTTTGCTCACATCGTAATCCGAGGCTTGCAAGAGCTTTTGCACAATGTTCTCAACGTCTTCACCAACATAACCCGCTTCGGTCAAGGTGGTGGCATCGGCCATTGCAAACGGCACATCAAGCAGACGTGCTAAAGTTTGCGCTAGTAAGGTCTTACCAGAGCCTGTCGGACCAATCAGCAAGATATTGCTTTTTGACAATTCAACCATTGCTTCATCAGCGCCAATCTTAGCTTTTTTGCTATCATTCGCCAAAGTTTGACTGACTTTTAGACGCTTATAATGGTTATAAACAGCGACCGCCAAGGCCTTTTTAGCAGCGTCTTGCCCGATGACATACTCATCGAGTTTGGCACGCAGCTCTTTTGGCGTCGGCAGTTTTTTATTGACCCAAGAGGTATCAATATCGCCATCAGCATCGTCATTGTCGGTATCAACATCCGCAATCAGGTCGGTACATAACTCAATACACTCATTACAGATATTGGCATCGTCAGCGGCAATCAGCTGTTTTACTTCGCTTTTTTCTTTGCCACAAAAAGAGCAATGCGGTGTTTTATCTTCTGCCATATAAAGGCACTCCTAAAATTTAAAACGTACAGTCATTCCACTATAAAAGTATTACTGCGTTAACCTCGCTTGAAGTATCACTTATACATCTACACTCGGTTGCCTTGTACTACTTTTAAATTGAATCGACTATATCAGTATTCCGATTGTTTGCATAAATGCCAAAGCACATAGGGCAAAGGCATTTAATGCTTATCAAAGCTGCTATATCATCATTATAATGAGTTAGGGCGACGTTCTAATACTTCATCGACCAAACCGTACTCTTTTGCCTCTTTGGCATCTAGCCAATAATCACGCTCGACGTCTTTTTCAATTTTTTCTACCGGTTGACCGGTACGCTCAGCCAAAATCTCATTTAAGCGAGCACGAGTTTTTAGAATTTCACGCGCATTAATTTCGATATCAGTTGCTTGACCTTGCGCGCCGCCTGATGGTTGGTGAATCATCACGCGCGAGTTGGCTAGGGCATAACGTTTGCCTTTTTCGCCTGCTGCCAATAAGAACGAACCCATGCTATAAGCGCCGCCCATACAAATGGTCGATACTTCAGGTTTGATAAAGTTCATGGTATCAAAAATAGCCAAACCAGCGCTCACGGAGCCGCCCGGTGAGTTGATATATAAATGGATGTCTTTATCAGGGTTTTCAGCTTCTAAAAATAGCAGCTGAGCGACGATCAAGTTGGCCATATGGTCTTCAACTTGACCGGTCAAAAAGATAACACGCTCACGTAATAGGCGTGAGAAAATATCAAACGAGCGTTCACCGCGCGCTGACTGCTCAACCACCATAGGAACCAATGCTGCTTGAGTCGTACTTTGTACGTTGTCATGCGCACTCATCAGCATATCAAAATGCGGGTTAGCAGTAATACGATCATAATCTGTCATAAAGATGTCCTGTTTATAAGTACATAAAATAAAGAGAATAAAGAAATAGGGATTAGCAAACAGCCAAGCTTTTATTGATGCTTATCATTGTAAATGTTGTCGTCTTTTAATCATACTAACGGGCTAAAATAATAAGCGCCAGATGTCGCTAAAAATAATTGAACCAATGGTAACTTTTTTATGGGGGCAATAATAACGTTTTAATGTGACAAACGATAAATGACTCCCTATTAATAAGGCGTCTATAGACATTTATCAAGGGCACAAGCCATAAAGCACCAATAAAAATGCCCTAACAGAGCGTTAGGGCATTTTTAATACATTCTAAAGCAGTAGCGCTAAAATGCTAAATTACATTGCTTGCTGCTGTTGTTGCTGAGCAGCTAGCAAATCTTGGTAGCTCACTTCTTTATCCGTGACTTTACCTTGCTCGATTAGATAATCAACCACTTGGTCTTCTAGAACGACAGACTCAATGTTCGCGCGCTGTTGCTTATCAGTGGTGTAGTACTCGATCACTTCTGCTGGATCTTCATAGTTTTCAGCGGCTTCTTTAATGAAAGTCTCAACGCGGTCTTGGTCCACTTCGATACCTTTGGTGTCGATAACACGAGCAACGATGATGCCAAGACGGGCAGCACGTAGCGCTTGCTCTTCGAACAATTCATTTGGCAGCATGTCTTTATCGAAGCTATCAGCATTGGCACCGAATTGCTGAGAAAAACGTTGCATCATCATGTTGCGTTGACGCTCGATTTCTTGCTCTAGCATGGCGTTTGGCACGTCAAACTCGTTCTTTTCTAGTAAGGCATCAAAAGTCGCTTGTTTTACTTGGCTACGCGCTGCGTTCTTGATTTCGCGTTCCATGTTTTTGCGAACGTCTTCTTTCAACTTCTCAACGCCGCCTTCTTTAACACCGAATAGCTCTAGGAACTCTTCGTTGATTTCAGGTAATTTTGATTTTTCAACCAATTTTACGTTGATTTTGAACTGTGCTTCTTTACCCGCTAAGTTCTCAGCTTGATAATCTTCTGGGAAGGTGACGTCGATAACTTTTTCTTCGCCCGCTTTCATGCCTTTGATACCATCTTCAAAGCCTGGAATCATCTGGTTGCTACCGATGACCAATTTGAAGTCTTCAGCAGAACCGCCTTCGAATTTTTCGCCGTCGATTGAGCCTTCAAAGTCAAAGGTTACTTGGTTGTCTTTGGCCGCTTTACCTTTTTTCTCAACGAACTCTTCACGTTGTTTTTGTAGGTTTTCGATCATTGTGTCGACGTCTTCTTCGCTAACTTTAGCCGTGTGACGCTCAACTTCGATTTCATCGATACCTTGGACGTCAACTTCTGGGAAGATCTCGACAGTGGCTTGATAAACCAAGAAATCGTCTTCTAGTTTTACATCGTCGATGTTAGGCATGCCAACTGCGCGGATGTCTTCAGATTTGATCGCTTCAAAAACGGTATCACGGATCACATCGTTGATGACTTCTTGTTGAATGCCAGCACCGTACTGTGAACGGATATGTGACATAGGGACATTACCTTTACGGAAACCGTCAATCTTGGCAGTTTTCGCTACTTGGCGAATACGGCCTTCAACTTTGTTTTGAATTTTTTCAACGGGTACTTTAACCGTTAGCTGAGTTTCTTTATTAGATAGCTTGTTGGTTGTGACTTGTAAATCTGTAGCCATGTTAGTTACACCTTTAGGATTAAATAGTAATAGACAACCAAGCTGCAAAATACGCGTGAGCTACTGGTTGCCGTTGGAATAAATAGGGGATATTGATAGCGCGCAGTTTCGCAGCCCATGCCTGTAGCAATCGCTACTGACACAAAAATGTGAAACGCTTTATTTTGATAAACGCTACCAAATATCAATAATAAGCCGCTAATGTACCGCATAATAACGCTTTTTGCTCAATTATACAGACAAATAACGGCTTTCAATAAAATTTTAAAAGTAGAACAGTATAATCTATCTGCTTATTAAAGTAAAAGTTATCTGTTTATCATCCGTTTACTTTGCGTCCACTATAGTACCAATCGCGCTTAGAGAGTGCTTTGAGCATTTCATTTGACTGCTTGATAGTAACGTTAGCATGACTATCAAATGCAAAATAAGCTATAACCGTCTTTAGCGCTAGCGCTTATCAATGGTGCTTATAAAGGCAGTTGTGCCAATAGTTGCTGAATCGCCTGACCGCGATGGCTAATGCGGTTTTTATCCTCAGCGCTTAGGCTCGCCGCACTGGCTTGCAACTCTGGCAACCAAAATAGTGGATCATAGCCAAAGCCGCCATCGCCATGTGGCGCCGCCAAAATCTCACCGTGCCATAAACCTTGGGCGATAATCGGTAATGGGTCATCAGCATGACGCACCATTGCCAATACACAAACAAACATGCCTTTAATAGAAGCATCTGGCTTCGCTGCGCGAATAGGCTGCAAGTCAGCGATGAGCTTAGCATTATTTTTACTGTCATTGCCGTGCTCGCCCGCATAACGTGCCGAATAGATGCCGGGTGCGTTGCCCAATACTGGCACACAGAGTCCTGAGTCGTCAGCGATAGCAGGTAATCCGCTGGCTCGGCTGGCATGTCGCGCTTTGATAATGGCGTTCTCAACGAAGCTTAAGCCATCCTCAATCGCATCGTCGATATCGAGATGACCTTGCGGGATAATCGTCACATCCAAGTCAGCTTCGGCAAACAGTCTTTTAAACTCCGCCAGCTTGCCTTTATTATTACTGGCAAGTACCCATTGGCTATCTGACGTTGTTTGTGTTGAATCAATTGAGGCTGTCGGCTGTTGATGAGTGTCTGTGGCGTTGCTATAACTCATGGTATTCGTCCATCATAGGGTTGTTTGTCAAGTAAACTGTTATTTTGACGTTTTATACGCTAGCGATAATAGTAAACAATGCGTGAGCGTTGTTTGTATGGTTTGCACTGGCATATTCTAAGCTAGCACCGGCTAAATTACCAATTAGCATAAGGAATCAATGATTCATAACATTTGGTAACTGATATTTGTCATTACTATTGCTATAATACAAAACAAGCTACAGTGAATTATATCTTATAGCTTGTAAACTTAAAGTTAATAATACTATCAAACCCAAATAATGGCTTTTAAGTCAATAACTTGGTGTTTAATGGTGTAATAACGATTAAGTATCACTTGCTTGAGATAGCTTTTAAATTTAGAATTTTTTAGGTTTACCGCAATATGTACAGCATATTGAGTAATAAATCTCACTAACAATAAACTAAGCCAATTTAGTCCAATAATTTATAGCGTTCATTTGAAGCTATACCTAATACTAATGGCTAAACCAGCAAGGATAAAATAACTATGTCAAACATTACTTTACCAGACCTACCATATGAAAAAGATGCTTTAGAGCCGCACATCAGTGCTGAAACTTTAGAGTTCCATCATGATAAGCATCATAATGCATACGTGACTAAGCTTAACGAGTTGCTACCGGGTTCTGGTCTAGAAGACAAAACATTGCCAGAAATAATCGTAGCCACGGCTAAAGATGACAGCAAACAAGGTATGTTCAACCAAGCAGCCCAAGTATGGAACCACACGTTCTATTGGAATTGCATGACGCCAACCAATGGCGGCGGCGAACCTACTGGCGACTTGAAAGCTAAAATTGAAGAAGATTTCGGTAGCTATGATAAGTTCCGTGAAGAGTTTAAAAACGCTGCACTCACTCAGTTCGGTTCAGGTTGGGCATGGCTAGTTGCTGATAAAGTCGGTGGCAAATTGTCAATCGCCAAAACAGCAAATGCTGATACACCACTTGCACATGACCAAGTAGCGGTATTGACTTGTGACGTGTGGGAACATGCATACTATATCGATTATCGTAACCGTCGTCCTGACTATGTTGACACGTTCCTAGACAAGCTAGTGAACTGGGACTACGCGAACGCAAAATACAAAGGTCAAGATGCTGGTGTTGAAGAGTAATCTTTAATCCAAGTATTTGATTAATAAAAAAGGACGCTGAGAGGCGTCCTTTTTTTTGGTTTAATGATTATAGGAAGGTTGTACTAATGTCGAAATGATAGCTGCTATACTTGTATTTTTTAATATATTGTTTCAGGGGTGATAGTGGAAACGTTCTTAATAGTTGTTGTGATAACGACGGTTTTATTTCTCTTTATGAGAGGGGTTTTCTCTTTTAAAAATGCTACCCAATTAACGCTTAGACCCTTTAATGAGTGGCTAGTTCTATCTAAAGGGGTAAGTAAAAAAGAACGAGAAGTAATGAGCCATACCATATTGCTTGAAACTGGAAGTCTGTTAGAGCAAGCAAATATAATTTCGCAGAGTGAGTTCAAAAAAATATTCTCAGGTTCTAGAATTTATGCTTCAGACGTCTTAATACTTACCTTGGTAACGACTCATATTCAAGATCATTTCTCAGAGTCTAGTGAGTTTCCCTTGGATGAATCTAAACAGGCTAGAATTTACTTTTATAACTGTTTTTGTAGATTGTATTTCGAGGGTTTTTATTCCGAAAGTAATATTTATAAGGGTAAAGAGTCTTTAATAGCTATGGCTAGGTATGCTACTGATAAAGAACAACAGCCATGGGATTGAGTGTATGCAGCTTAACTATGGTTACAGCGATCTATCTTTTAGGTAATAATCGATAAATGGTGCAAGCATCTTGAAACCCGTTTTTGCAAGACTTACCCAGCCAATCACGTGCCTTAGCATCATCTTGTTGTACACCTTTGCCAAAATGATACATCCTACCAAGATTAAATTGAGCTCGCGCATCACCTTGGCTAGCTGATCTTGTATACCATTCAAATGCCTTGGCATAGTCTTGTTGTACGCCTATGCCTTGATCATACATAGCACCAAGATTGCTTTGAGCTTGCGCATTACCTTGGTTAGCTGATTTTAGATACCACTCAAACGCTTTAGCGTTATCCTGTTTTACGCCTATGCCTTTCTCATACATTAGACTAAGCTCGTATTGAGCACTAGGATAGCCCTGATTAGCTGCTTTTTGTATCCATTCAAATGCCTTGGTATAGTCTTGTTGTACACCTCTTCCTTCCTTGTATGAAAGGCCAACCATGTTCTGAGCACTAGGATAGCCCTGATTAGCTGATTGTAGGTAAAACTCAAAAGCCTTAGTATCATTCTTTTGAGTATGCATCATACCCATAACAAATAGAGCCTCAGCATTACCTTGCCGAGCTGGTTTTTCTGCCCATTGAATAGCTTTAGGAAGATCTTGACGTACGCCTGTACCACCGTAATACATCATGGCAAGATTTATTTGAGCTCGCGCATCCCCTTGGCTAGCTAATCTCTCCATAAGCTTAAAACTATCAGATTCTCTGTTTCTTCCATAATATTTAAATGCTATTACAGATAAGGCTATCGCTCCGACTACAAACCAGATAAGCATATACACTTTCCTAAATAAGACTGCTAGATTTTAAAAAATAAATACAACTATGAAATAACGACTGCAATAGATAAAAGAAAATTAAAACGCTGCTATAGAAAAATTAGGGAGCGTTCTACGCATCACAACACCTCAAACCCAAACCTACCCAACGCCTCTCTGAGCATCGCAATATTATAATAAGCATGCGCGTTGACGGTATTTTGGAAGAAGATATACAGCGTATCAAAATGCTGACGCTGATTGGTAATCGCTTGTGCCCAATCCTGCATCTCGGCCTCAGAATAGCGATAATCATGACGGTCAGCCGCACTCATCGCATCCCACCAGTTTAGATTATTGCCATGCATGCGCAGATAGCCAGTACGCTCGGTAAATATCAGCCGTGACGGTGGCAGACCGCTGACTTTAGGATAATCGACACTACACCAAGTCAAACCTTGCTCGATAAAGCTATCAACCACTTGCGGGGTATGCCAGCCATTATGACGAAACTCAACGGCTAGCGGATAGTTTTTAAACCAGCTGACGAGATTTGCTAGATAGAGTCTATGTTCACGGGTACGATCAAAGCCATGTGGGAACTGGAGTAATAGTGGTGCGAGAGCGTTGGCTTCGATAAGTGGCGTGAGGGCAGTAATAAAGGCTTGTGCGTGTTCGGCAGTGCCTTTACGCGCATGGGTAAAGTCCTGATGCAGTTTGACGGCGAACTTCAATTCACTGTCTGTTTGCACATAGGCTTTATCGACCATACCGGCAAAGGCTTTTTGCCCGATGGGCGCGTAAAAGGTGCTATTAATCTCCACCGCGCCATATTGCTTGGCGTACTCACGTAAGAAGTCGGTTTTTTTGGTGCCAGTTGGGTACAGCGTACCAAGCAGATCGGTATCGCTATATCCGCCAGTGCCAAGGTAGATACGCTGAGTAGGGGTACTTTCCATGTTGACCACCCTTTATCGTTTTTAATTAATATTGCTACGCTTATTTTTTACGTGACCATAGCCATTCGATTAATGCCAATAGTGCGTCGTTGTCTGTATTATCACCAAGCTCACGAATGATAGCCGCGCGCCCGTCATTAAATAGTGATTGCGCATAGCTGGTTGCCTGCTCAACGCCCATCAACTTTACATAAGTGGATTTGTCTAACTTTTCATCGCTGCCAGCAGGTTTGCCAAGGGTATCGGTGCTAGTAGTCACATCTAAAATATCGTCTTGTACTTGAAAAGCCAGACCAATATGCTGGGCGCACTCTTGTAATGCCATACGCTGCGGCGCGGTTGCACCTGCACAAATACCGCCCATTAACATCGCTGCTTCTATTAGTGCGCCCGTTTTATCACGGTGAATAGCTTCTAACTCGCTTTGCGTGATACTAGTGCTGGCTTCGGCATTCAGGTCGAGCATTTGACCAGAAACCATGCGTCTGGCACGCGGCGCAAATATCGCGATTAATTGGCTGGCGATAGCGGAGTCAAAGGGTGCAAAAGTGGGCAGCTCTGCGGTCAATACCTCAAAGGCTAGCGTCTGTAGCACGTCACCAGCGAGTAGGGCGGTTGATTCTGCAAAGACAATATGCGCGGTCGGCTGACCACGGCGCAAGTCGTCATCGTCCATACACGGCAAATCATCATGCACCAATGAATAGGTATGCAACAGCTCTACTGCCAACGCTGCACGGCGCGCCATATCATAGTCGGAATCGTTTTCTAGTAGTGATTCTAAATCGCTATTTTGAAGGGCTTTGTTATCAATGCTTTTATCCACACTTTCATCGTCATTACTAACATGATTATTAGCGCTTCCATTAACATTGTCATTATTATTAAAGGCATCATTAGCATTGCTACGATTTATGCTGTCAAAGGCACTGGCAACCAATAATGGGCGTACCAATTTACCTTGACCAGTCATCACGTAGCGGCAGGCATCAAGCAGCGGGCTTGGTAGATCAGCATAAGCAAACAGTGCGTCAATATCTTGTGCGAGTTGCGCGCGCACGGCGCTGTGAAATTGCTCGGTGTTGTTGTCAAAGCTAGCAAAGGATACAAGTCTTGAAGGCATAAAGCTTGGCATAGAAGAAACAGTCATAACCCAACCATCTATCAGGTGAATAATAAAAACGGTATTAGTGTAGCATGATAGGTTGTATTGCTTATGCGACACATGGTATCAATAGAGGGTTTTTTTGCAATTTAAAGCAGTCGTATGATGGTAAGGTATCCGTGCTTGAGCGCAATATGGCAACAAGGCACCGTTACGTATTGCTGATTTAACTTAGCGGTTGAATATGTTTTGATAAGGGAGCGCGTCGGGCATTTTATGCCGATTATCTACCCTGTTTAGCGTGTTAATAATTCAGTATACAGATACTCACTAAAGCACGTTCGCCGCTAGGTAAAGGGCTAGTATCGACTTAAGAGTGACTTGCGAGTATGGTATTAGCTTGTGACAGTCAGGGGCATAATCCCCTACACTAATTGACGTAAAAATGGTCTGATGACAATGTTGACGACGCTATTGTGCTTTTAACCACCCCATCTGATTGATAAAGCTCAGTATTGGCTCAAATCCCAGTCAGCATCTATAACATCAGTACCTGTAGCAATAGCATATAAATGAAGCGCCTTATGCATCGGTGCAATAAAGTTAGCATCGATATATAGCAATGAGCGCTGGATAATAAAGATATCTTCACTGCTTAATCTGTCATGTATTTATGGTTATGATACAGCAAATTGGCGGTGCTATTACCCGTTTTACTAACAATAACCGGCTATTTTTTATATTCTAAAACATCGCTTTTATGATGTAATTTTTATCACTTAGCTTTTACTACATAGCCTTTATTACATAGCAAGGAGTTCCACATGGTATACCAAGGAAATCGCATCACGGTGACAATGCTAGAAGATGGCATCGCCAACATGCAGTACAACGCCGAAAATGAGAGCGTGAACAAGTTTGATGCTGAGACCAACAAGCAATTTGGTGAAGCGGTTACTGCATTAGAAAAAGCCGATAACGTCAAAGGTTTGATCGTAACCTCAAGCAAAGGCGTGTTTATCGCTGGTGCTGATATCACAGAATTTGTCGGCTCTTTTAAAAATCCAGAAAGCGAGATCAAAGACTGGGTCATTAGTATCAATCATGACTTTAATCGTTTTGAAGATTTGCCGTTTCCAAAAGTAGCGGCCATCAATGGCGCAGCGCTTGGCGGTGGTTGTGAGATGACCTTGGTTTGTGAATACCGTGTCATGAGCGACAAAGCTATCATTGGTCTACCAGAAACCCAACTGGGTATCTTCCCAGGTTTTGGTGGTACGGTTCGTAGTACGCGTGTGATTGGTATCGATAATGCGCTTGAATTAATCGCGACTGGTACACCGAAAAAACCACTGGACGCACTAAAACTTGGTCTCGTTGATGCAACCGTTGCTGCAGATGACTTGCAAGATGCTGCGATTGACCTAGTCAAAAAATGTATCTCAGGTGAGCTTGATTGGCAAGCGAAGCGTGAAGAGAAGCTTGCGCCCGTTAAGCTAAATCAGCTTGAGCAAGCGATGGCATTTAACAGTGCTAAAGGTATGATCTTTGCCAAAGCCAATCCTAAGCAGTATCCTGCGCCTGCGCTTGCTATTGAAGCAATCGAAAAGCATGTCAATCTGCCTCGTGACAAAGCAATCGAAGTCGAAGCGACTTACTTTGCAAAAGCGGCGAAAACCCCACAAGCAGAAAGCTTGGTTGGTCTATTCTTAAACGATCAGTTGGTTAAGAAACTTGCTAAGCAGCACAGTAAGCATGCACATGAAATCAATGAAGCGGCCGTACTTGGCGCGGGTATCATGGGCGGCGGTATCGCTTATCAGGCAGCCAGCAAAGGCTTGCCAATCATCATGAAAGACATCAAGTCTGAGCAATTAGACCTTGGTATGGGCGAAGCCAGCAAGCTACTTGGCAAAATGGTTGAACGTGGCAAGATGACCCCAGCAAAAATGGGCGAAACGTTAAGCCGTATCCGTCCGACTTTGAACTATGGTGACTTTGCTGAGACTGATATCGTTATCGAAGCGGTGGTAGAAAATCCAAACGTGAAGCGTGCGGTACTAAAAGAAGTCGAAGGCTTGGTTAAAGACGATTGTATCCTAGCGTCAAACACCTCAACGATTTCTATTACTTATCTAGCTGAAGCACTTGAGCGTCCAGAAAACTTCGTCGGTATGCATTTCTTTAACCCGGTAAGCCGTATGCCATTGGTTGAAGTCATTCGTGGTGAAAAGTCCTCTGAAGAAGCTATTTCAACGACCGTTGCTTTGGCCACAAAAATGGGTAAAGTGCCTGTCGTCGTGAATGACTGCCCAGGTTTCTTGGTAAACCGTGTGTTATTCCCATACTTTGGTGCCTTTGACTTGCTCCTTAAGCAAGGCGCTGATTTTGCTCATGTCGATAAAGTCATGGAAAAATTCGGCTGGCCGATGGGTCCTGCTTACCTAATCGACGTCGTTGGTTTAGATACTGGCGTACACGGCGCAGAAGTCATGGCAGAAGGTTTCCCTGACCGCATGAAGCCTGATTATAAAGGTGCTATCGAGCATTTATATGAAAACAAACGCCTAGGTCAGAAAAACGGCATTGGTTTCTATAAATATGAGATGGACAAACGCGGCAAGCCGAAGAAAGTTGCTGATGAAGCGACTTATGAGCTATTAAAAGCCACTACTGATAGCGACAAGCAAACCTTTGATGATCAAGCGATTATCGACCGCACCATGCTGGCTTTCTGTAATGAGACTGTTCGTTGCCTAGAAGACAATATCGTCAGCACGCCATCTGAAGCCGACATGGCGATGATTATGGGCGTTGGTTTCCCACCATTCCGCGGTGGTCCTTGCCGTTATATCGACCAAATGGGTCTAGATAACTACTTGGCACTGTGTGAAAAATACGCATACCTTGGCAAAGCCTATGAAGCCCCGCAAAAGATTCGCGATATGGCAGCAGCAGGCGAGACCTTTTACGCCACGGCGTAATGGGCAGTCATTACTAGGATAAAGTGCAGTACATCATGCTCGATAAGATTATTGGTAGTTAATTTATTATTAGTAACCTTAACTTTCTAAATTAGATAGGCGAGCATTGCGGTACTGCCACTGACAATAAAAATTGAAAAGGAAAATAGTATGACAACTTTAAGTCCAAAAGACGTGGTCATCGTAGATGGCGTACGCTCAGCAATGGGTAAAACTAAAAACGGCATGTTCCGCCATGTTCGCGCCGATAGCATGTCTGCTGAATTGGTCCGTGCCTTGGTTGAGCGTAACGACTTTGACCCACGTGACGTCGAAGACATCATCTGGGGCTGTGTCAATCAGACGCTAGAGCAAGGTTTGAACATCGGTCGTAACATTGGTCTGCTAGCTGGTATTCCAAAGACTGCTGGTGGTCAAACGGTTAACCGTCTATGTGGTTCATCTATGCAGGCGCTTCACACTGCTGCTGCTCAAATCATGACCAACCAAGGTGACGTTTTCATCATCGGTGGTGTTGAGCATATGGGTCACGTCGGCATGATGCATGGCGTTGATCTCAACCCTGAAGCGTCAAAGCACTATGCAAAAGCTTCAAACATGATGGGCTTGACTGCTGAAATGCTGGGCCGTATGAATAACATCACCCGCGAAGAGCAAGATGCCTTTGGTCTTGAGTCGCATCGCCGTGCATGGGCTGCGACGGTAGAGGGTCGTTTTGACAATGAAATCATCGGTATCGAAGGTCATGATGCCGCAGGTCGCTTGCAACTATGTACCGTTGATGAAGTGATTCGTCCTGATGCAACGATGGAGCAAATGCAAAAGTTACGTCCAGCCTTTGATCCTAAAGGCGGTACGGTCACTGCTGCGACCTCATCTGCATTATCTGACGGTGCGTCAGCAATGTTAGTCATGAGCGCACAAAAAGCCAAAGACTTAGGTCTTAAGCCTCGTGCTCGTATTCGTAGCATGGCTGTTGCTGGTTGTGATGCCGCTATCATGGGTTACGGTCCTGTACCGGCTACGCAAAAAGCACTTAAGCGCGCTGGCATGAGCATCGATGACATGCAAACCATCGAGCTAAACGAAGCGTTTGCCGCGCAAGGCTTGTCAGTCCTAAAAGCCTTGAACTTGACGGACAAGCAAGACATCGTCAATATCAACGGTGGTGCGATTGCCCTAGGCCATCCACTAGGATGTTCAGGCGCTCGTATCACGGTTACTTTGCTAAATGCGATGGAGCAGTCAGATACTGAAATCGGTCTAGCGACGATGTGTATCGGTCTTGGTCAAGGTATCGCGACGATTATTGAGCGTGTGTAAGCTTTAAATTTTTTATAGCTGTTAGCTTATTATTTTTCAATGAAACCCTTAGTCATAATGACTAGGGGCTTTTTTATGGAGTCAATAAAGTAGAGAAAGATATCATATTACTCATTAATAAAAATTATCTCCATTGACGCCCTCAGCAAACTATGACTAAATAAGAGCTAGGTTTAATAATAATGATATAGAGGCCAAATATAGCGTCGCCTTTACCTATTAATATCAGTCGTACAAGGAGTGTGCCATGTCTACTATGATTACCGATCGTACCTATCGAATCGCTCGTGAAAATACCCAAGCGATGATAATCGATGTTCAAGAACGCTTAACGCCGCATATTTATGACCATGAAAATATCGTCAAAAAGACAGTCACTTTGATCAAAGGTCTACAAACCCTCAACATCCCAATTATGCTCAATGAGCAATATAAAAAGGGACTCGGCGATACCCTGCCTGAGATACGTGATGTGCTAGAAGGCGACAATGCCAAAAGCTTTGAAAAAATCACTTTTAGCGCTTGTGATAATGACGATTCATGGCATTATTTAGCCCAACAAAATCGTAGCATTGTTCTATTATTTGGGGTGGAGGCGCATGTCTGCGTCATGCAAACGGCGCTTGATTTGCTCGATAATGGTATGCAGCCAGTGATTATTGGTGATGCGGTTGGCTCGCGCTTTCCTTATGATAAGAAGCAAGCGATTCGCCGTATCCGCCGCGCTGGTGGCGTGATTAGTACGGTAGAATCCATTCTTTTTGAATTGTGCCGCAGTAGTAAAGACCCTGCTTTTAAGACCATTAGTAATTTGATTAAGTGACTTAATTAGCTTAATTAGCTGGATTGATTGGTTATAAGACAATGTTTAATCATTAATAAAAAAGATAGCGCTTAAGGCTTAGGCGCTATCTTTTTTAAATGCTAACTTTTTTCGCCTTTAAGTAACGATTTGAAATAAGGCTCTTAAACAACTTTTGAAGTTGGTTTAACAGTAGGTTTAATTACTGGTTTGTCCTTTATTTTTAAGCTTGGATTCAACATTGAAGTGCAACGCACCCGAAGCTAGATTTTACCTCAAGAGGCGTTCTAAACCCTAGCACCTTT
>NZ_JBEOOZ010000029.1:0-30109 GCF_040309625.1 Psychrobacter sp. 78a-MNA-CIBAN-0178 | reverse complement strand
GTATAGCCAAGTTGGTAAGGCATCAGGTTTTGATCCTGACATCCGTTGGTTCGAGTCCAGCTACCCCTGCCATTTTTTACTGTAATAGTAGTCTTCAATATTTTTCATCACTCTTTTCTATATTTGGGCAGTTAGACACTGCTTAGCGGTCGCTGCTTGATTTAATCAATAGGACTTCAGTCATGCCTTATTTGGCAATTTTTACGGGCAACGCCCATCCTGAATTAGCGAAAACCGTCGCCGACCACCTACACATCCCTCTTGGTAAAGCTGACATCACGCGTTTTTCTGATGGCGAAATTGCGGTGGAAATCAAAGAGCACGTGCGCGGTAAAGACGTGTTTATCATGCAGCCTACTTGTGCACCGACCAACGACAACTTGATGGAAATCATGATGATGGCCGATGCCTTGCGTCGCTCTAGTGCTGGCCGTATCACCGCTGTCATGCCCTACTTTGGTTATGCCCGTCAAGACCGTCGTCCGCGTTCAGCGCGTGTTCCTATCTCGGCCAAAGTCGTCGCTGACATGCTAAACATCGTCAGTATCGATCGCGTCATGACCGTTGATTTGCACTCAGATCAAATTCAAGGTTTCTTTGATATCCCAGTCGATAACATTTACGGCACGCCTGTGCTGCTAAACGACCTCAAAAAGCAAGATTATGACAATATCATGGTCGTCTCTCCTGACGTCGGTGGTGTCGTTCGTGCCCGTGCTATGGCCAAACAACTAGGTGATACTGACTTAGCCATCATCGATAAGCGCCGTGCGCGTGCCAACGAATCACAAGTGATGCACATTATCGGTGATGTTCGCGACCGTGATTGCGTCATCGTTGATGATATGGTCGATACTGCAGGCACATTATGCAAAGCTGCTGAAGCATTGAAAGCAAATGGTGCACGCCGCGTATTGGCTTACATTACCCACCCAGTCTTATCGGGTAATGCGCTAAAAAACATCAATGAATCTGCATTGGATGAGATTGTGGTCACTGATACGATTCCTTTATCTGACGCCGCCAAAGCTTGTAGCAAAATTCGTCAAGTAAGTATCGCCCCGATGCTGGCTGAGAGCTTGCGCCGTATCAATAACGAAGAATCTATCAGTGCGATGTTTGACGCTTAGGTAACGCTTAAGATTGTCCGTTACTAAAAAATCTGTTAAAAAAACGCCAAGTTTTATGACTTGGCGTTTTTTTTAATCACTTTTCGTTGTTTATTGTATATTCACTTTAAATAGCCATTTCACGTAGGTCTTTATTATTGTTAAAGAATCACGTATAATGCGCGCCTGTATTCATCATTAGCTAATCTTTATTATTTTTAGGTATTTTTATACTTAGCGACATGATTGATACTTTCTAAAGTATTGATTATCCAGTGATAGACTGGTCGCAAGTCTGTTATTACTGGTAGATACTTCACATACTCTCTATAGGATTATATCCATGAGCATTAATCATTTTGAACTAAACGCCATTGATCGTGCTGCTGAACTACAAGGTAAAGGTGCGAGCCGCCGCCTACGTAAGCAGAATCTTGTGCCTGCTATCATCTATGGTGGTAACGAAGAGCCAACAGCGATCTCTATCAAGCTTAACGAGTTGGTAAAATCACTTGAATTCGAAGCCTTCTTCTCGCACATTTTGACCATCAATGTTGACGGCGAAGAGCATCAAGCCGTTATCAAAGACTTGCAGCGCCATCCAGCTAAAGGCTTCCCAATGCATGCTGACTTCCAGCGTATTGTGAAAGGTCAAAAAATCCACATGAATGTTCCTGTGCATTTCACTGGTCGTGAAGATGCGCCGGGTACTGCTGCTGCTGGTGTACTATCAACGCTAGTATCTGATATCGAAATCATCTGCCTACCATCACAGCTACCTGAATACCTAGAAGTAGACGTATCTGGTATGGAAATCGGTGATTTGTTCCGTTTATCAGACATCAAACTTCCTGAAGGTGTTGTTATTCATGAACTTGAACTAGAAGACGGTCATGATCGCACGATCGTTAACATGCAGCCACCAACGGTTGAAGAAGTTGACGAAGACGCTGAAGAAGTGGATGCAGCTGACGTTCCAGCCACTGAGCAAGATGCTGAAGGCGAAACTGAAGACAAGAAAGACGACGAATAGTAAACAATCGCTATGTAGTGACTTATCGTATGCTACGTAGATAAAGGTTTGTTTAGTTAGAAAGCAGCAGGTGATAAATATCTCCTGCTGTTTTTGTAAGTAAGGTTTGAAAAGTAGGACAACTATTGTGTAGCCTAAATATTATAGAGTCGTCTTACTTTTCAAACCTTATCACTCATTTATTACAGCTAAGAAAGGGGTTTTTATGGCCATAAAACTTATTGTCGGTCTTGGTAATCCCGGTCAGCAGTATATGTTTACGCGTCATAATGCAGGGTTTTGGTTCGTCCATCATTTGGCGCAGCAGTTCAACATCACGCTCGCCCCTGACAAAAAATTCCACGGGGTAACAGGACGCGGACAAATTCATGGGCATGACGTGCGGCTATTGATGCCACTGACCTTTATGAATAAATCCGGTCAGTCAGTGGTGCCTATGGTCAACTTTTATGGCATCCAAAATGATGAGTTGCTGATTGCCCATGATGAGCTCGATATTCCAGCGGGCAGCATCAAGCTCAAAACCGATGGCGGACATGGTGGTCATAACGGTTTGCGCGATATCACGCCGCATATTGGCAACGACTTTCATCGCCTGCGCGTGGGTATTGGGCATCCGGGACACAAGTCTAAAGTCAGCGGACACGTCCTATCAAAAGCTTCCCCCGATGAGCAAATTGCCATTGATAGCGCCTTGAGCGCCGCGTTTGAAGCTTTGCCCCTGCTGTTAAGTGGTGATATTGAAAAAGCTCGCTCTCAGATTAATAGTTTCAAAGGTCCAGAATAATAGGTCGAATGAATAACAGCGCCTTTTATTTTGGCGATATTGTCCCCATTAACCTCTTGATTTGGTTGATTAATAAGTCAGTTGATATCTCATTTTTCTAATGATAGTTTTTAATAGCAGTCACGCTCATTAATATCAGTTACGCTAAGGAAGCAACCTATGCTACTTAATATGCTTAAATGCAAGTTACACCGTGCCCGTGTTACCCATGCCGAGCTTCATTATGAAGGCTCGTGTGGTATCGATGGTGATTTACTAGATCTGGCTGGTCTACGTGAAAACGAATCTATCGATATCTATAATGTGACCAATGGCAAGCGCTTTCGCACCTATGCTATCCGTGCTGAAGCAGGCTCTGGTATTATTTCGTTAAATGGTGCCGCCGCTCATATGGCCGACTTAGGTGACATCGTCATTATCTGTGCCTATGCGCATTTTGATGAAGTGGAAGCCGAAACTTATCAGCCAAAACTGGTCTATTGCAACGAAGACAATACGGTCAAAGACACAGCGAATATCATTCCAGTACAAGTGGCTTAGTTGTAGTAACTTTCGTTTTGTAACTTAGCTGTGGTAGCTTAGTTGTTAACGGCGAGACGCTGCTGTTAAGTTTATAAAAAATTGTGTTCGATAAGGAAGCTGAATCTATATAGGATTCAGCTTTTTTTATGTTTTTTTATCCATTTACGAGTCACAAGGAAACCTACTAATGTGGTTGGCAGTTATTGCAGTATTAATCGGTTTAGCCATTTTGGTATGGAGTGCCGATATTTTTATTGATGGGGCAACTGCTCTGGCTATAAAGTTACGCGTGCCAAGTTTTTTGATTGGGGTGATTATTTTAGGATTGGGCACGTCGGCACCTGAGATGGTAGTGTCGTTACTTGCTGCCTTGGAAGGCAGTCCCGAGCTGGCGCTAGGTAACGCTTATGGTTCAAATATTATCAATATAGCCTTGGTATTGGGGGCAACGGTACTGATTAGCCCCATCATCATTCATAAAGGCATCATCAGGCGCGATTTGCCGATACTGGTAGCGATTACCGCATTGGCAGCATGGCAGCTACGTGACGGGCTGCTGAGCTTAAATGACGGGCTAGTGCTATTGGCAATGCTGGTCATTGTCTTAGGGGTTCAAATCGTACTGAGCTTACGCGACGGCAATTCAGATAACGCAGATGAGACTAAAGAGGTCATCGATGCTGATCATAGTGCACCGAGTTTAATGCGGGGTTTGGGTAGTTTATTCATTGGTCTGTCAATGCTGGTAGCAAGCTCGCAAGCCATCGTCTGGGGTGCAGTAGAGTTGGCAACATTTTGGGGCTTGAGCGAGCTGATTATTGGCTTAACCATCGTGGCAGTTGGTACCTCATTGCCCGAACTGGTTGCCAGCTTATCAGCAGCGCGTAAAGGTGAGCATGACATGGCGCTGGGCAATATTATTGGCTCTAATATCTTTAATACCTTAGGCGTCGTTGGTCTGGCCGCTCTCATCGCCCCTATCACTGCCAATCCGATTATCTTGTCGCGTGATATTTTAGCGATGGGCTTGATCACTCTATTACTCGTGGTACTGTGCGTCTTTGCCTTTATGAGCAAGCGTCCATTTGGTCGTATATCTGGCGCGACCTTAGTCATGTTTTTCGTCGGCTATACTTTATGGCTGATGCAGACAGCCAACATGTAACGCTTAACGTGTGTTGACAGACTATGGTGATGATAGTGCGGTTTATTTTCCTTGCTTGCGGTTTCTAATGACCCGCCATAAACTTTCATTCTCGGTTTTTGGCATTTTTAAGGTAATGGTATTCGATAGCATATCTTGTACCGCGAGTCCGCGACGATTAAACAGGCAAAAGGCATAATTAAAGACGAAGCCCAATAAAGCACTGGTTAATAAAATAGCGCGCGTGCCACCGATGACGCTACCAATAATGCCAAATATAAGCGGCATAAGACTAGCCGCTAAAATACGCTTAAAAGACTGCCCCCACGTCAGCAAATGACCACTATTGTTGACCGTCTTTAGACGCCACGTTTGCATCCCTAGCGTTTGACCACTACGACGCCAAAACAAACCATAGAATCCCACTAACGTCAGTATAAAAGACGGCGTCATAATAAAGTTTTGATACCATGTCGGCAGTGATTTGGCCTCTTGTGATTGCGTGCCGGTGTCCATAGTCAATAATGTGCCAATCACCGTCAGTATGGTGCCTACCAAAAATAACAACGCTAGAACCAACATACCGTCATAAAGAATAGCCGCCATACGCGTACCAGGTTTGGCAATCGTCGGTTCTTCGGCTTCAGAGATATGAGGCTTTGAGGTTTTTGGTGATAATTTGGCTTTAGTAGCCGCTTTTGACGACGTTTTTGACATGATACAAGCCCATAACAAGCGAAAAATAGAGCGCTCATTGTACCGTAATTCAAGCGCCTATCGTACATTATGATGCGAGAAGACGTCAGATGCAAAAGACTGTCTATTCAAATGTAGAAGGAAGATGGCAAGTAAGACAGTCGTTTTATAAATAGAAGACTTATAGAAGCTATAGAGATAAAAACTATAGAGATAAAAGCTACATACATAAAAAAATCGCCAAATTGTCATAAGACAGGCGATTGATTTAGATTTTCTGTTAGCTTACTTATTACATGAAAAAATAAACTAGTATGCAAATGGTGCGCTTGGAGAGATTCGAACTCCCGACCCCTTAGTTCGTAGCCAAGTGCTCTATCCAACTGAGCTACAAGCGCGTACTTTGCACATCATTTACTGCATTGTTAACAACAATTACAGCAAATTAGGTTGGTTATTATATAGATAATATCGCTTGTGTCAATATCTTTATTAGTTAAATTCAAATTATTTTTGAACCAAATACTAAAAAAACAATCAACGCCAATCTCTGCGTTATTACTCTACTAACAACTGAATAAATGGCGGTGAAGGAGGGATTCGAACCCTCGATACGCTTACACGTATGGTTCCTTAGCAGGGAACTGGTTTCAGCCACTCACCCACTTCACCTAACGATTTAAGACACTTATCAAAGTATTTTTAAAAAAACACTTCTTTAAACACAGTATCGATGCTAACAATACGTCTTATGTCGTGGGCGAGTATTATAGCAAAGCCAAAACGAATTGCAAGCACTGTCTACAGTTTTAATCACGCTTTTGCCATAATTATGAATTTTAGAGCTATTAAACAGGTTTTCTACGCTTTTTTAGGCGGCCAGCCTTACTATTCGTAAAAAAACGGTGTATCTAATAAATAGTTTTAACAGACATAGCATAGCGCGACATCTGAAGCTGCTATGGCTTTTTTGGTGGCGGATGGCTATAGTATTTGTTATTCATCTTAGCAATAAAAGGAAGGGTTATGCGACCAGTGGTATTGTGTTTTTCAGGATTAGATCCCTCTGGCGGTGCTGGACTACAAGCAGATATCGAAGCCATTGGTCAAGCAGGCGCTCATGCGGCGATTGCTTGCACGGCGGTCACCATCCAAAACTCGCAGCAGGTCTTCGGCTTTGAGGCTTGTAGCGCTGAACTAGTCAGAAATCAAGCGATGGCAGTACTCGAAGACTTGCCAGTAAAGGTTATCAAATCGGGCATGCTCGGCACTACTGATAATATAAAAATGATGACTAGATTATTCACTAATAAAGTTATTAAAAAAAACACCCCTTTTGTACTTGATCCAGTATTGGTTGCTAATAGTGGCGGTAGTTTGGGCGATGAGGCAACTTTAGTAGCAGCTTTCAAACAGCTACTGCCCTATGCCACTTTAATTACGCCTAATACTCATGAGTTACGCGCTCTGAGCGGCGAGCAAGACTTGCATATTGGTGCGCAAAAACTATGCGCACAAGGATCTCATGCGATATTGGTCAAAACCTCACACGACTTTAATAGCGGTGATATCGAGCAGTATCTGTATATAGAAGGTGAGATGGTGCATCAAAGCACCTTACCGCGCTTAGAAGGCGAATTCCATGGCTCTGGCTGCTCGCTGGCTAGCTTTATCGCTGGACGTCTAGCAATAGGCGACGCGCTCATTGATGCCGTCAAGGCAGCCGATAACTGGATTACTCAAACCTTGCGCGCCGCCGATGCACCGCACCCTGAGAATGCAGAAGCCCAACTGATACCCAACCGTTTTATAGACTTTCAGAATAATCTATAAACGATAAATAAAAAAAGACGCTCTGTATTAATAGAGCGTCTTTTTGAATACAATTCTTTATTTTATTCACAGCGATTCATTTAACCAAGCACCGGTAGGAAACTTTGCATGAATTCTTGTAAACCTTTTTCTATGACGATGAATACAATAAAAGCTGCAATGGGTGATAAATCAAGCATGCCTATGTTCGGTATGATACGACGAAACGGTGCCAATATTGGTTCAGCTAGCTGCATAATAATTCCAATGATGGGGTGCGCTGACTGAGTAAACACCACTATCCAGCTGACGATAATAGAGCCAATGACTAAGTAGCGACACATACGCAAAAAGTCTTCAACCAGACTCAACGAACCCACAAAAAACAGCGGAATCGGTGCTATTCCTTTTTGCGCTAGAGCCGCCTTGCCTGATATGTCTATCAAACGTATCAGAAACATCAGCACGATAGCAGCGATACTAATGCGTCCTCCCCCTAACGTGGGAAAGATACGCCCAAAGACATCTACGATACGGGTAGCTCTATAAGCCGGCGCAATCATAGGTTCACTTTCATCCATACCTGCGAACTGCAACATAAAGCGAATAAAGATTAGTAACATCGCAAAGGTAGTAACTAGATCAAAAATATGCGGTAATAGGTTATTCATGAAGCGCTACTCAATGTGCCATTATTAACAGATTTTAGGATGACGTTGGTCCATATTAAACGCATGATAGGGTCATACGGCTTATTATCGGTGTCAGGCTGATGCGATAAACTCACCAGCGTATTTCTCGATAACATGCCTAAATACCGTTATCAATATAAAGGTTTACTCACTCATCTCTTCGCTAAGCGCTTGACTTCGATCCGAGCAGGCTTTCATAGCCTCAGCGATTTGGCGACCGATGTCGTTCGCTTGCATGGATTCTATCGCCGCTTGCGTAGTGCCATTCGGTGAAGTCACTTTGCGACGTAACTCACTTGGCGTGTCATCACTATCTTTTGCCATTTTTGCAGCGCCTAGCATAGTTTGCATCGCGAGCGCTGACGCTTGCTCTTTATCTAAACCTAAAGCGACAGCACCATCGATCATCGACTCTATGAAGTAAAACACATACGCCGGAGCTGACCCTGAGACAGCGGTGACCGCGTGCATATGCTCTTCGTCATCAACCCACATGACCAGACCAGAGGCTTCCATTACTGCAGTGGCTAATTGCTTTTGTTCAGTAGAGATATCATCCGTACCATAAAGGCCCGTCGCCCCCATCTGAATCATGGCAGGTGTATTTGGCATTGCGCGCACGATATTGCGATAGCCGCCTAGCATGCCAGACAAAATATCCGTCGACAAGCCAGCTGCCACCGAAATCACTAGCTGCTTGTCCAATACATCTGCAAAAGCGCTGACGACTGGTTTCATCACTTGCGGTTTTACTGCCAGTACGACAATATCAGCATCGGTAATAGCGGCGGTTGGATTAGCGGTTGGATCTACAGTGTTTAATCCCTTAGCGGCTAGTTGCTCGCGCGCGTCGCCGCTAGGATCAGCCACGGTAATCAGACTGGGCTTGATGCCGCAGCTTACAAGACCGCTAATCAAGGCCTGCGCCATATTTCCGCCACCGACAAAACTGATTTTCTTATTATCTAATACTGACATGTGTGTCTCCTACTCAAAAATTTCAAAGGCAATCAAAGTAACATAATGGTATTTAAAATGACACTCAGTTTACCATACTGCTACTACGACCGTTTGATAAATTCCCGAGCTCATTATTAGCCTAAAATCCTATTCAACTACTAAATTATCACAGACTCTTTCATAGCTTAGTTAGTAAATTGAGAAATGTCATTTTCAAACTATTTTTAAGTTTTTTGGAGTAAACGATGTATTTTGTGCGTAGAGGCAATCTAGACGACTTTACAGATATTGCTAACATGCACTTTGAGAGTTGGGGTGCCGCCTACTTAGGTTTGCTACCAGAGTCTTATATTAGCAACAAAAACAACCTATTCGAAAAAACAGAAATGTGGCGAGCGTTAATCGTTCATCACGATGTCGTTGTGTGGGTAGCACATGATACTAACCATAAAAGCTTAGGATTTATTGGATATTTTAATAAAAATAATAGCTATGAAATTACGACTTTGTATGTTTTACCAGAATATCAGAGGCTAGGTATAGGAACTGAGTTAATGAAGACGTCGTTGCAAGACATCTTAGAGTCTAATATCAATACCCACTTTTATTTATGGGTACTAGAATCTAATACAGCAGCTATCGATTTTTATAAAAAATTCGGTTTTGTCTATACTGGAGATAATAGTGAAGAATGCTACGAAGGTACTAAAATCACAGATATCAAAATGGTAAGAAAAAAATAATCTAACTTCTTAACTCAGAATGAGTAAAATTTATCACAAAAAATTATTTACACTTAGAACACTTCCGATAGCACTGTCTAAAATACTACTATCATTTCTAATGGCTGTTGATGACTTATCAGTCCCTAACACCCAACTTTCAAACGGTGATACTAGCAATAATGGCAATTCTTCATCATAAGTGCACACTGCACTAATAACCATTAAACTCTCACGCATCCATGAAGGGATACCCAAGGTTTGATACAGCTTTTTACCGGATTGCGGACGCGACGCCAATGCCGTTTGCACACGCTGCTTGCGATCTAATGCTCTTATATTAAATACTGGCTTCACTACTGTCTGTAACGCATGCTCACCTTTTGTATTGTCTAATAACTGTGCCAATACCTGAGGTAATATCTGCAACTGCCATGTAAAATCAGCACTCGTTCGTAAACAAATCGATACCAAATTATCATCAAATACGCCAGTGCTAATATTGCTAGATAAATTGGCTGGCGCTAACGGTTGAGTTTGTTCATCAAGCGGCATATTCAGCCATGTCAGCCACTCATTGCTCAGCCGATAAAGCTGCTGGCGGTAGCGCCGAATGCTATAAGACTGCTGGCGACCTTGCCAAAAAAGAATGGTTTGGTGATCGTTATCATTGCGCTCAGCTAGGTTTAGTACCTCATCAACTAACTGCTTAGCCGGCGGTAATGGCTCATCTTGAGCTAGCCAACAGTGCAGTAATTGGCGTTGGCGATAAAGCGGTAGTTTCTGTAGCTCGTCAATATTTAATACATATTGTGCAGGTGGCAGTTGTAACGAGGTAATAGCCGTTTGCTGCATGTCTTGTTCTGCTTGAGCGCTGACCGTCGCTTGCGCGTCACTTAGTAGCTGCGCACTACGAGCAATGTTATCAATGACGTTGGGGTTATATTTTGCTAATACTGGCATAACGTCTTGACGTAATCCGCTACGTACATTGTCGCCAGCGTCATTGGTCGGGTCGTCGATATAGGGCAATTTCAGACGCTGAGCATAGGCACTAATACTGGTACGCTGGACGGTCAGCCAAGGTCGCCACAATATATTTCGCCGCCTACCTTGCGTCTGTAGATGCCATGGCTGCATACCCGACAAGCCATTCACCCCAGCGCCTTGAATCAACCGCATCAGTACCGTTTCTGCTTGGTCATCGGCATGATGCGCTAAGAGCAACACATCGTCTTGATTGAGTTGCGCTCGCATAACGTCATAGCGCGCTTGCCTAGCGGCTTGCTCATCATGACCGTCTACTTGCGCTGATAAAATCCGACAAGGTATCTCTTGAGCCTCCGCCCATTTCGCCACATGCTTCGCCCAGATGCCACTGTCCACTTGTAGACCATGATTAACATGCAGTAATTGCGGCAAAAATGGCAATTTACCGTGTCGATAGAGCTGCACACATAACGCCGCAAGTGCCAAGGAATCGCGACCACCACTACAAGCCAGCCAAAGTCGGCGACCGTGTAGCCGTTCGCTATATTCAGCCAAACTGGTTAATAACGCCTCAGCCAAATAAGTATCAATTGGCTGCTCAGCTATTGGCTCAATAGTATATTGGAGGATTGCGCTGCTGGTCATAATTCATCTTATTTATTGAGTTACTATAGTCAAGATATCCTAAAAACGCGACGGTATTGCTGATATCAATTTTTGTAGCCTCTGTCTGCGCAGGCACGGCAAGCAAGAAAAATTAATATCAGCAGTGCATCATGGTTCGATATTACTTTTCACTGACTATATATACATTATTAATGCAGAAGTTTGTTGGCACAAAAAAACGCGCCATAAAATGACACGTTTTTATTTTAGCATTTTTTGTTTTAACATTAAGGATAACTATCTAATATCAAAAGCTGAGCGTTAAATACTTAATAGGTGCTCAATAATAAATTGACCTTACTCTAAACAAGCCCAATCTAAAAAAGCACAATGCCAACCTATTAAGCAGGCAACATTACTTCTGAGTTAAAGGTTTTTAGCTTCTCATAACGCAGCTCGCAACGCTCCTGCGCATCCAAATCCTTGATCTCATCTAACTGCTCAGCAATGAGTGCTTTCAAAGCCGTCATGACTGGTTGTGGCTGAATATGAGCGCCCTCGCCTTCATCAATCACTGCATCAATTAAGCCCATTTGATAGAGATTAATGGCATTTAATTTTAAGGCTTCACTGGCATCTTGCGCTTTTTCGGCTGTTTTCCACAGGATAGAGGCACAGCCTTCCGGAGAAATAACTGAGTAAATGCTATTCTGTAGCATATTGACCTTATCCCCAACGCCAATCGCTAACGCGCCACCTGAGCCACCTTCACCGATAATGGTCACGATAATCGGCACTTTTAGGCTAGAAAAAACCGCAATACTCTCAGCAATGGCTTGCGCCTGCCCGCGCTCTTCGGCACCAATACCCGGATAGGCGCCTTGGGTATCAACAAAGGTCATCACCGGAATATTAAAACGTTCCGCCATCTTTACCAAGCGAATGACTTTGCGATAGCCTTCAGGATTGGCCATACCAAAGTTATGGGCGATACGCTCGCGCGTGCTGCGACCTCGATGCTGACCGATAACCATCACTGGCATACCGTCAAAGCGCGCAAGGCCACCCAGAATCGCTTTGTCATCGGCAAACGCACGATCGCCATGCAATTCATCAAATTCGGTAAACAGCTGATTAACATAGTCCATAAATAATGGACGCTTGGCGTGCCGTGCAAGCTGCACACTATCCCAGACAGTGCTCATAGACCTTTCCCTTTAATAATTATATTTAACAATAGCATCGTTATCGGTTTATAGATAATAAAAGTACAGTTGTAAACTCAATAGAAGCTATAGTAGCACATCTTAAATGCCATGACATTACTGACAAAGCCGCTTTTGTTACGTTAATCTGTAGCTTACTCATCACAATAGTAACGACTCAATGCTAGCGCTCAGCACTTATGCCTCGACCACGCTTAGTGTCACGCCCCACTTGGCAAACTGCTCGACCTCATTATGTAAATCTGATAATAAGAACGCATAATGCTCATTGTTATCCGTCACTGTGATTTGCCAACATTTGGTATCAACGACTTGAAGCTGCAACGTTGGTAGTTCGTTATCGCTACGGCTGTGATGCGCGAGTACGGCTAACCGTAACAATAAGCATAAATACACCAGCGAATCACCGCCAATAGTACCAGTCTGCTCTAACATATCCGATTTGAGCTTGCGGCGATGATTGAGCATCAGCTGCGCCATACGCTTTTGATCTACTTGTGAAAACCCAGGAATATCAGAATGTTCAAGTAAATACGCGCTGTGCTTGTGGTAGCTACTATGGCTAATGGCTAGGCCTATTTCATGCAAAAACGCTGCCCGCCTGAGCAAATCGCCATCGTCGCTACTGAGTGATAGCTTCGCCTTCACCTGTTCAAACAAATTGCGACTGGTTCTTACTACTTGTTTGGCTTGTTTTTTATCGCCTGAGTAGCGTTTAATAAGTGCCAGCACACTACGGTCACGCACGTCTTCACTGGCAAAGCGCCCCAACATGTCATACATAACGCCTTCGCGTAGCGCGCCATCTGAGTAAACAATGGTCTCAATGCCCAGCACCTTCATCACCGCCCGTAGCACCGCCACGCCTGCGGGGAAGACGGCTTTACGATGCTCCTTGACGCCTTCTAATTCGATGTCATTGACATTGCCAATCTTAATCAATAATTTTTCTAGTTTTTTGACGCCTTTATAAGTAATGCGTTCTTGCTCATCCGCCCAGCCTTTAGAGACGAGGACGTTACGCACCGCCTTAATCGTGCCACTAGAGCCAACCACACTACTCCAACCGGTTTTTTGGTAGCGACCATTAATCGCTAATACTTCTTTGCGCGCGCCTGATATCGCATTGTTAAACGCTTCTTTGGTAATTTGCCCATCATCAAAATATTTTTTGGTAAAGGCAACACAGCCCATCTGTAAACTTTCGGTCAATAGCGGATCGAACTCTTGACCAATGATGAACTCGGTCGAGCCACCGCCGATATCGATGACCAAACGCTTATCGCTACTGGCGTTGGTGTGCGAGACGCCCAAATAAATTAGACGCGCCTCTTCTCGTCCAGCGATGATTTCGATCGGCTTGGGTAAGATTTTATTGGCCCGAGTGATAAAGTCATTGGCATTCTTAGCTTGGCGCAAGGCATTGGTCGCCACCACACGAATACGCTCAGGTGGTACTGAATCAAGACGCGCAACAAACCGACTTAGACATTCAAGTCCTCGCTGTTCAGCCGCCGCGCCCAATATATTATTCTCATCCAATCCTGCTGCCAACTGCACCTTTTCGGACATCGAAACCACTTTTCGCACCTCACCGTGGTCAAGACGGGCAATGGCTAAATGAAAGCTGTTGGAACCAATATCAATGGCTGCCATCATTTCATCATCGGCGATCGGTGGGTTTGCTAGGTAGTCATTAGGCATAGGATATATCGTTACCGTGTTAGATAAAAAGGATAGGATATTTGCTGAAAAATAAGAAAACGGATAGATAAAAAACACAGCTCACTGAGCGAAACACAGCGAGTTTTGCCATTAAAGCATTTATGCCAAATAGTGGCAAGTAAGACGCAACCTTGGCTAGTACCCGATGACAACACAGACAAGTAGCCCACACTTGACGCTTGTGTTACTAATGGCGATTTGCTACATTAAAAATCATGAATATTGTAATAAAGAACAAACACTTACTTATCAAGCATAAGTTTTAATGAATTAAAAAATCTCTCAATGATTTGCCCTAATGCCTGTTTTCGATAGACGATTAGCAAGGAAGCTAAAAATGAATCAAGTTGCCACACAAAACACTACGAAATATACCGACGCTGCTACTATCGGCACGGCCAAAAAGGACATCATGAAGACGGTCAGTCCAACGAAGCCAAACTTTTATGATTTTTATTTGGATGAACATCAAAATATGGCATGCCGACGACTGCATTTTGCAGGCAGTAGTTTTGGCTTATTAGGCTTGGCAAAGTCGGTCAAAACCCGTTCGCCAAAACCATTACTCAAAGGCATCGCTGCAGGCTACGCTTGTGCTTGGGTCGGGCATTTCTTTTTTGAGAAAAACAAGCCCGCCTCTTTTAAATTTCCGCTAAAAAGCTTTGCCAGCGATTTTCGTATGTATAGCGACGTGCTACGTGGTAATGTAAGTTTAAAAGATCGCAAATTTGATAAAGCACGATAAAGCTAAGTTTATGATTAATATAGATAAAACATAAAAAACTGGACTGCCAAAATAGCAATCCAGTTTTTTAGCTTTAATAAAATGCTGATTTAGCGTAAGGATTTACGCAATATTTTACCGACTGCGGTCTTAGGCAACTCATCGATAAACTCGTATGACTGCGGGCGTTTATAGCCAGTCAGACGTTCACTGGCAAAGGCTGCCAGCTCCTCAGCCGTTAAGCTCGAATCTTTTTTTACTACAAAAGCTTTGGGTACTTCACCGCTATGCGCATCTTCAATTCCGATGACCGCCACCTCGAGCACTTTTGGATGCTCAGTCAACGCTGCTTCTACTTCGTTAGGATACACGTTAAAGCCTGACACCAATATCATGTCTTTCTTACGATCAACGAGGGTCAAAAAGCCTTGTTTATTCAGTAGCCCAATATCACCTGATTTAAAGTAGCCATCATTAGTAAAGGTATCGCTATTGTCTTGGCGCCAATAACCCTGCATTACTTGTGGCCCTTTGATACCGACTTCTCCCGGCGTTCCGATAGCACATGCTGAGCCATTGTCGTCTATGATTTTGATATCCATCATAGCGAGCGGTAGACCGACGCTACCATTAAAACCATCTATACCTGGTGGGTTAAAAGAGATAACTGGCGCGGTCTCCGACATGCCATAACCTTCGTTGATAATCATGCCAGTGCCTTGTTGCCATTGATCAGACACTGCTTTGATAATCGCGGTGCCGCCCCCGATAGATAAGGCCAAGCGACTAAAATCAAGGCTAGCAAATTTTGGATGATGCAGCATCCCAATGAATAAGGTATTGACCGACGGAATGACATGCGGACGATGCTGCTCGATGGTCTTGACCAGCCCATCAATATCACGCGGGTTGGTGACCAGTATGTCTTCCCAACCACCATAGATGCCGAGCAGACCACAAACGGTGAATGAGAAAATATGGTACAGCGGTAGCGGATTGAGTATTTTAATCTGCTCACTGCGACCTGTTTCAATCGCACTGCCAAACATCGCATAACACTGACAGACATTAGCCATCACATTATAGTGTGTGAGCATCGCGCCTTTTGGCTTGCCAGTCGTGCCACCCGTATACTGTAACAAGGCTAAATCTTCGCGCGTGATAGTAACGGGCTTATATTGCTCAGCGTGGCATGCACTCATAATGTGGGCAAAGCTGACACTATGTACTGAAGTATTGTTTGTAGCGCTATCGTCTGTGGTTGTGCGAACACTGTTTGCTTGGCTATTAGTTATGTTTGCTGTCTGGTCGATGCGCGTCAGTAAGGCGATATCGTTATCGGCAGGTTCGGCATTGGGGTCTACGGAACAATGTACGACCAAGGATAATTGCGCTTTTACCTCTTCATCGAGCTGATCGTAAGCGGCTGTCATCCCATCAAGGACGATCAATCCGCAGGCTTGAGAGTCAGTCAGCTGATGCGCCAATTCATAATGGGTATACATCGGATTGACATTGACCAATACCGCGCCTGCCCGTAGACAACCGAGCAATGCCACCGCGTACTGCAATATATTTGGCAGCTGTACGGCAATTCGTGCCCCTTTTTCGATATTTTCTGCTTGTAGAAAGGCAGCAAAACGGCGGCTAGCAATATCTAGTTGGGCAAAGGTTACTGTGGCTGTTCCCATACTAAAAGCCACCGACTCACTATGCTGCTCAATTTTTGGTTGTAGTAAATCCAGCAGATTGTGCTTACCTTCTAACACATCCAAGTTATTTTTTAGTCCATATTGCTCATAGGCGGCTTGCCACAATGGAGGAACCGTGGCGCTAGGCGAGTTATTTTCAAAGCTATTACTCATTAGGTCGCGTCCTTGCTCAGTCATTATCATTAGCCTCAGAATAGCACAACTTATTGTCTGTTTTATAGATGGGCAATCATGGCTTCTTCTGCATGCCCGCCATTTTTAGCCTATTTAGTCACTTCCATCCAGAGTCAGGACATACCCTAGCCATAAAAAAACCAGCACATTGGCTGGTTTTTATTTTAAAAGTTTAAAACTTAGTTTTTACGATGATGAATATTTAGATTATGCGTTGGCCATTTCTGCAAATATCTCATCGGCAGCTTTGATTGATGCCTCGATGTCTGCATCGCTATGCTTGATAGACATAAAGCCCGCCTCATAAGCAGAGGGTGCCAGATAAATACCGCGATCGAGCATACCGTGAAAGAAAGTATTAAACACGGTCATATCGCACTCTGTCACATCATCAAAATTCTTTGGCGTTTCGGTTGCACTGTCTTTGACAAAGAACATGCCAAACATGCCGCCCAATTTATTGGTACGCATATTAATGCCATGTTTGTCCGCAGCTGCTTGGAAACCATCAACTAGATGGTCTACTTTCGCTGCTAATTCATCATAAAACCCGTCTGTCGTTAAGTCTTCAAACATAGCAATACCGGCACGCATCGCCAGTGGGTTGCCTGATAATGTGCCGGCTTGATAGACACCGCCGAGTGGCGCAATACACGACATAATGTCTTTTTTACCACCGAAAGCGCCAACGGGCAAGCCTGCACCGATAATTTTACCAAAGCAAGTTAGGTCAGGGTCGATACCGAAATGCGCTTGTGCACCGCCAAGTCCAACACGAAAGCCCGTCATAACTTCATCAAAGATAAGCACTGAACCGTTGGCAGTACACTCTGCACGCAAGGTATCATGAAACTCTTGGCTCGGAATGACCATATTCATATTGCCAGCGATCGGCTCCAAGATAACGCAGGCAATTTCATCACCCCATTTTTCAAAGCAGTCTTTAATCGCTTGTGGGTCATTATAAGGAATCGTAATCGTGTGCTTAGCGAAGTCTGCTGGCACGCCTTTTGACGTTGGCTCACCGATATCAAGCATACCTGAGCCTGCTTTTACCAATAAGCTGTCTGAATGTCCATGGTAACAACCTTCAAATTTGACGATTTTGTCGCGCTGGGTATAACCACGTGCTAGACGAATGGCACTCATGGTCGCTTCTGTGCCTGAGCTGGTCATACGAATCATCTCAACGCTCGGGACGATTTCACAAATTTTATCTGCAACGGTGGTCTCAAACGGTGTTGGGGTACCGAAGCTTAAACCATCATCAGCCGCTTTTTTGACTGCATCAATTACTTTTGGATGCGCATGACCCAAAATCATTGGACCCCAAGAGCCAACATAATCGATGTAAGCATTGTCTTCGGTATCATAGATTTTGCTGCCGTTAGCACGGTGCATAAAGATAGGTGTACCACCTACTCCTGCAAAGGCACGGACTGGCGAGTTGACGCCACCTGGAATGTGTTTGCGTGCTTGCGCAAATAGCTGTTCGTTTTTAGTGCTCATAGTTATTCTCTATTATTTTATTAACAGTAAATTCATTTTTTTATTAAAGTTGTTTAAGCCTTTTTAACGACCGAAGACTTAAGCTTCATTGGACCGTAGCCATCAAGTTTACAGTCAATATCATGGCCGTCAGTAGCATCTGGCAATAGACGAATGCTTTTCGCCTTAGTGCCTACTTTAATAATGACTGAAGAGCCTTTGACCTTTAAGTCTTTAATGACAGTAACTGCATCACCGTCTTGCAACTCGTTACCAACTGCATCACGAATGACGGCGTCTTGGTCTGCAGCTTCAGCCGCATCTGTTTCAGCCGCCGTCCATTCATGAGCACACATCGGACATATCAGTAACGCACCATCTTCGTACGTATATTCAGCATCACATTTTGGGCAATTTGGTAAGCTCATAATTTCCTCAGCAGCCATCATCATTTAGGTTTATTCTAGACCCAGCCTAGACCCTAGCCTAGTTATATCATTGTACCGCAACTCGCGCCCTTTAACCAATTGGCACGGTTGAAAATTGGGGACTGCACCCAATCTAGACCTTAACCGTAGCGTTTTTTATAGCAGTGTTTTTTGTGGTACTCTTCTTAGCCTCATATAGTTTTAACACCTAAATATTTAGAATAAAATTCCATTATAAGGATAGTAACAATGACTCAGTCTTCAAATGTATCGGCTTTGCCGCAGTTTGCACAATTAACCTTACAGGGCGAGGATGCCGAAAAATTCTTACAGGGTCAAATCACCACTGATGTAACCAAAATCGGCCTCAGCTACCAGCCCACAGCGCTTAGTAATATTAAAGGGCGTATTGATTTTGGTCTTTGGATAAAAAAACAAGACGAAAATCAATTTGATGTGGTCGTTAGTGCCGATTGTGTTGAATCCTTCCAAGCACATTTAAAAAAATACGGTGCTTTTTTCAAGTTTGAGACCAGCGCGCCAACGCCAATTTATCCTTGCGTGATTGGCGATGAGCCGACCTTTAGTCATAAGGATGAGCATAATACTGCTGAAGATACTCAAGCTTGGATGCAGCACAGTATCGAAAACGGTAACTATTGGATCGTGGCAGCAACACAAGGCGAGTTTCAGCCGCAAGAGCTGCGTCTGCATCAGCGCGGTGGTATGGACTACGATAAAGGCTGCTATCTAGGTCAGGAAGTCATCGCTCGCATCTATTTTAAAGCGGCACCCAAAGCATTTTTACATTATGTAAAAGGCTCAGGTGATGTCCCAGCAGCAGGTGACAAGCTAGAGAAAATTCAGATAGTCAATGCGATTGCCACTGCCGAAGGCTTTGAGGCATTAGTGGTTGCCCGTCCTGAGCATTTGGCCGATAGCGAGCTTACGATATTAGACTTACCGCCAGCACTACAAGCGGATGTGGCGCGCCAAAAGTAACCCAAAACCCAAAACAGTAAGCACTATTTAAAGCACTTTTACTAAAAACGCAGCAGAGCAATCTATGACCCATATTGCGGTACTCGGAGCGGGTGTGGTGGGCGTAACCAGCGCCTGGTATCTTTGCCAAGCAGGCTACGATGTGACCGTCATTGAGCGTGAGCCAGCCGCCGGTATGCAAACCTCCTTTGCCAATGGTGGGCAGATATCGGTTTCGCATGCGACCCCTTGGGCGAATCCTGCCACACCAATGAAGGCGCTTAAATGGCTGTTTCGCGAGGACGCACCATTGCTCTATCGCTTGCGTGCTGATAAGGCACAGCTCAAATGGGCCATGCAATTTTTGCAAGAATGTCGTGCTGAACGAGCCGATGCCAATCTGGTACAAATGGTGCGTTTGGGTCTGTATTCACGCGATGCTTTGCAGCAACTACGTGCTGACATCGGTATCAATTATGAGCAGCAAACGCGCGGCATCATGCATTTTTATACCAACCAAGCAGAGTTTGACGCTGCTATTGCGCCAACAGAGCGTATGCAAGCGCTGGGCTGTGAGCGCCATGTCATCGACATTAATAACGCGGTCAGTTTGGAGCCAGCACTTTACCCTATTGCCCATAAGCTCACGGGCGCAACCTATACCAGCCATGATGAATCGGGTAACGCGCACTTATTTACTCAGCGTCTAGCTGAGCGTTGCGCCGATGCTGGCGTGCAATTCTTATATGATACGGAAGTGTTGGCGTTAAACGCAGACGCCAACTCTAACAGTCCACATATCCATAGTATTATCATTCGTCCCAAGGGTGAAAACGCGCAAACTTTTAGTGCTGATAGCCATGTGCTAGCCCTCGGTAGCTATAGCGTGTCATTACTAAAACCTTTGGGAATACACGCACCCATATTTCCAGCCAAAGGCTACTCAGCCACTTATCAAATCAATCCTCGCGCCCCGCATCTCGCTCCCTTTGTCAGCCTCATTGATGACGAGTTTAAGTTAGTAACCTCACGCCTTGGCGATAAATTACGCGTCGCAGGAACGGCTGAATTTAACGGCTATAATTTGGACTTAAATAGTACCCGCTGTGAAGCGATTACTCGCCGTGTGCAGCAACTATTCCCGAAAGGTATCATTGCCAATTCTGTGCAATATTGGACGGGGCTACGACCGATGACCCCTTCTAATGTGCCATTAATTGGGCGCGCGCATAGCGGTCAAGTGCGGCATGGCAGTCATAATACGCACGCGACTTTTGATAATCTATGGCTAAATACGGGGCATGGCACGCTTGGTTGGACTCATGCTTGCGGTTCTGCAAAGGCTATTAGCTTATTGATGCAAGGCGAGACGCCGCAGGTAGATTTTGATTTTATTGGTCTAAAAGTATAAAAAAAGGCACTAATATAAGTACCTTCTTCATTTAAACTAAAATTTTTAAAGTTATTTTATGCCGCACTAGTAGATTCAACCTTAGCATCAGTCGTGTTCAAATCAACCCCTTCTAGCTCGATTGCTTCTAGCTGTACTGGTACACCATTGACCGCTGCATTACCACTTAGCTGATCGATTAACGTATCGTCCGTCAAGTCGTTAACACTAACGCCAGCATGCGCTTGCGCGATTTTCTGCTTCACGCCTTTGCGCCCATGACCCCAACCATGAGGAATACTAACCACGCCCGGCATCAGCTCATCCGTCACTTCTGCGACGATCGTCACGTGACCAACGCGTGAGGTAACTTTCACCTCTTGACCATCTTTAATACCATAGTTTTCCGCTGTTTCAGGATGCAGCATCAGGGTACAGCGTGGTTTGCCTTTGACCAAACGATGGCTATTGTGTAGCCACGAGTTGTTGCTACGCACATGGCGACGACCAATCAATAGAATCTGTTTATCATTATATTGCTCCATCATATCTTGTACACGCTCTAGATCCGCCTGATAAAAATCAACGTTAAGATGAATCTGCTGGTCTTTATGTTTTAACGCTTGCGGCAGCATCGTTTTTAGTGGCCCAAGATCCATACCATGGGGATGTTTCTTTAGTTTCCTCAAACTCATATGGTAATAAGGCCCACGCTTTAAGCCTTGATCGAGTATTATTTTTGGTCCTAACGTCTTTACCAATCGACGCTCAACTTTGGTCGCCAGAGGGGCTTTTTTATCCAGTCGCTCTGCTAATTCTAGGTAGATTTGCCAATCGTGTTTGGCATTTTTTTGCTTAGCAAATAACGCTGGAGAGTATTTAGCGACGTTGTGCACCGCAAAACCATTAAAGGTGACGTCATAATGATCACGCTCTAGCGGTGATACGGGTGGCAAAATAATATTGGCGTGGCGACTGGTTTCTGTCACGAAATAATCAAATGAAACCATAAAGTCCAACTTTGCTAAAGCTTCATCTAGTTTTTCACCGTTCGGAGTGCTGAGCACCGGGTTGCCTGCGACAGTGATAAAGCCTTTTAGCTGTCCTTCGCCTTCCACGAGCATCTCATCTGCCATCGCAACCACGGGGTAATCGCCATTAAAATCAGGCAAATTGCTGACGCGACTGTGGCGCTTACCTAAATAGCCGGGGCCAGAGTTATTCACCAGATCGACCGCCGGATTAGGGAACATCAAACCACCCACTTCATCTAAGCGACCGCTGACGATATTGATTATCATAGACAGATACTGACTTAATAAGCCGAACTCTTGCACCGATATGCCCATACGGCCATAGCAGACTGAGCTTTCCGCTTCACAAAACTCTTTGACGAGGCGTTTGATTTCAGGTGCCGTAATACCAGTAATATCAGCAACTGACTCTGCGGTATAGGTTTTAGCAAAGTCTGCGAGTCGTGAAATTTCTGGCGTTAGAGCCGCCGCCCTATTATCAATCTGTGCCTTATCCGCATAGCCTTGTAGATAGATTTCGTTGAGCATTGCTAGCAGTAATAAGACATCGGTCGCTGGACGAATAAAATGGTGCTCGCTAGCAATATCTGCCGTTTCTGTGCGCCTTGGATCAATCACCACCACCTTGCCATCACGGGCTTTGATATCTTTTAGCTTCTGGCGCATATTGGGGGCAGTCATAATACTGCCGTTAGATGCCAGCGGATTGCCGCCAATAATCAGCATATACTGGGTACGATTGACATCGGGTACTGGGATGCGCAGCATATGACCAAAGAGATGCATGCAGACGATATGATGCGGTAATTGGTCGATTGAGGTGGCAGAAAAACGACTGCGCGTCTTTATACTGGTTAATAAGTGCTTAACGGTCAACATCCCGCCTAGGTTATGCACGTTGGGGTTGCCCAGATAGATACCGAGCGCATTTTTACCATATTTTTTTTGTACCGTTTGGACGCCCGCTGCTACTTTATCTAGCGCTTCAGGCCAGCTGATTTCCTTCCAGCCATTCGCCGTTCTCTCAACGGGTTGACGCAAGCGATCAGGATCTTCATGCAAATCTTGCAAAGCCGTCGCTTTCGGGCAAATATAACCTTGCGAAAAAGGGTCATCTTTATCGCCTTTAATCGATAGCACCTTATCGCCATCGTGTTTGATGACGATACCGCACATCGCCTCGCATAGGTTACAAGTTCTAAAATGGGTTTGCTCATTGTTTTTGGTTGGCTCATTACTCATCGTCGTGCTCCCTATTATTTTTTATCCGCGTTTTTGCTATGTAAATTCCGTTTAAATCTTTTTATAAATTGGACTGCCTTGATGATTAGCCGCTCATTTCTTGCCATTCTGTGGTAAAGAATTGACTAAAAAGCGCATCGAAATTTGTGCTTAACATCGAGATAGCTTGCTGTCTGCTATAACGCTGCTGATGACAGCCAACTATTAATTCATGGACTTGAGCGGCGGCGATATCGACACAAAGATTGACTTCCGAGCGTTCAAAAGAACATCCAGATAAGGACAATCCTTTTATAAATATTGCCGTCCACTCTTCTTGTATTTCGGTCATTAAATTGCCTAAACCCTTATCCAATAGGCTGTTATTTTCTTGGGCTGGATTTTTTGAATCGCTAGTTAATAAACATTCATTCAATAAATCTTGCTCTTTTATACTTGGGGCAAAGCGCAGACGGTCTTCGAGCAAACGCTGAAATAAAGCAATATTCTGAAATGCTGCATCAAAAATCATATTTAAGCAGTGCTGACAACGCTCATTGAACTGCGCTTTAGTTAATCTAGGATAATCCTTTAGCATATCAATCCACGCCATACGCATGGGCGATAAATAGTTCTCCTTAAGCTGAGCACCCAGCTCTTGTTGCAGCGCCTCTAAGCTCGCAAAATGATTGTAAAAACTCGGCTGCGCGATGCCTGCGCCCTTGGCCACTTTATTCATACTCATGCCACAAGCACCTTCCACACGATAGAGCTGCAAGGCACTTTTTAGGAGCGCGCGTCGTGTCTTGGCTTTTGCCAGCTCACGCTTTGTTTCAGTTGTTGCACTGTCATCTGCACTGATGAAGTCTGTTTTAGCATTTGCCTTCAATGTTGACCTCGATTTATATTTTAAAATGACTTACGGGAATAATTACTACATCGACTATAAGACTATAGTCATTTAAACTATAAGTCTATAGCTTAAATTTTTAGTACAAAGTTTTTAGAAAAAGAGGGTTATAAAAACCTCCCCAAAACCACATGCAGTCGTTTCAAGATAAGTTGGATACAAGAAAGGCTCGCTAAGTCTTAGCAATAACAGACTGAGCAAGCCTGACACTGCACGCCATTTATATAGAATCGACTTATATAGAATTGACGATACTTAGGATTTATTATGACATCAGCCGTTTTCTCTCCTTTTACCTTGCCATGTGGCGCTGTGCTGCCAAACCGCTTAGCCAAAGCCGCTATGGAAGAAAACATGGCAGATAAAGGGCAAATCCCCGGTCCTACTATTTTGCGCCTATACCAACGCTGGGCGGAAGGCGGTACTGGGTTACTGATTACTGGTAATGTTATGGTTGATGGCCGAGCAATGACGGGACCTGGTGGCATCGTATTAGAGAAAGACAGTGATTTAGCACCCTTTCAAGCATGGGCGCAAACGGTTAAAAAGAACCATAGCCACATTTGGATGCAAATCAATCATCCGGGTCGCCAAGTCTATGCAGCTATGGGAGGCGATGTGTTGTCACCTTCTGACGTTTCCCTTGATTTAGGAAAGCACTCTCATCTGTTTGGCAAGCCTTGTGCCATGACCCACGAGGATATTGAGCAGCTGGTTCAACGCTTCGTCGATACCGCTGCCAAAGCTGAACAAGCGGGCTTCGATGGTGTGCAAATTCACGGGGCTCATGGTTACTTGATATCACAGTTTTTATCGCCGTTGACCAATAAGCGCACTGATGAATTTGGCGGTTCAATCGAGAATCGTATGCGCTTATTAATTTCGGTGATTAAAGCCGTCCGTGCCCAAGTCGCCCCTAGCTTTGCGGTATCAGTCAAATTAAATTCGGCTGATTTTCAACGTGGTGGCTTTGATGCTGATGATGCCAAAGCTGTTGTTTTAGCGATGCGCGGGCTTGGTGTTGATTTGGTTGAACTGTCGGGTGGCAGCTATGAGAGTCCGGCGATGCAAGGTACAACGGCAGATGGTAGAACCTTACAGCGAGAAGCCTACTTTTTAGCGTTCGCCGCCGAGATTGCACAAGTGGCCAGCATGCCGATGATGACTACTGGTGGGGTCAGGCGTTTAGCGGTAGCAGAATCCGTATTGGCTCAAGGTATCGATATCGTCGGCATGGGCACTGCGCTCGCCATGAACCCATCTTTGCCCAATGATTGGCAACACAATGAGCAACTAAGTGCGCACGACCCAGCCGTACGCTGGAAAGACAAAACCTTGAGCGCTATCGCCACCATGGCGGTCATTAAGCGTCAGCTACAACGCATGGGGCAAGGAAAAACACCTAAGACCAATGCCTCGCCACTATTTTCGTTAATTAGCGACCGCATACGCTTAAAGAAATTAACAAAACGTTATCAAGATTATTTGGCTAAGTAGCCTAAATCGATTAATAACCACAGTAAAAAGCAGACGCCATTTTATTAATAGCGCCTGTTTTTTATTTGCCTATACGAATATAGGGTTCGCGTTATTGAGAAAGCACGCTCATTTTTATTTTTCAATAAACCCTTTCTTAATTCATTTACCTATTGCACTGATAAAACCCCTGCTTTATTACACAAAGATGGTCTCCATAACATAGCCATGCAGATTGCTATCATGAAGTAACACTCTAAACATTGCGCATACAGACAGCCGAATTCTTGACGCCTATATTAGATACATCAGCTAGCTTGTTTTTATAAATTTTTTATAACGACTCGACGAGTTCTTATTAAACAAGAGCTTATCAAGTAAAACGGTCATTAGAAAAAAGCTACTGAATAAAATGTTAAGAAAGGCCAGATGGGATAAATGTCTTGATAAACAAATAATCAAAAAAGGAATATAACAATGAA
This sequence comes from Psychrobacter sp. 78a-MNA-CIBAN-0178, assembly GCF_040309625.1. Taxonomy (NCBI): domain Bacteria; kingdom Pseudomonadati; phylum Pseudomonadota; class Gammaproteobacteria; order Moraxellales; family Moraxellaceae; genus Psychrobacter; species Psychrobacter sp. 78a-MNA-CIBAN-0178. Next base: position 4,065 of record NZ_JBEOOZ010000029.1, on the reverse strand, counting down.
CGAACATACTCTAAAAGGCGAATGGAACCAAGTGAAAGGCTCAGTAAAACAAAAATGGGCTGATCTGACTGATGATGATTTAACCCATATCGAAGGTAGCCGCGATAAGCTGGTCGGTCGTGTACAAGAGCGTTATGGCCATGCAAAAGAAGATGCTGAACGTGAAGTAGATGACTGGCGTCGCGAAAACAAATACTAAGTTATCAGTCAAATAGCGAACAATGCTATTGATGATTTAATTCGATGATCTAATAAGTCAAAAAACCGCATAAATCTTATGCGGTTTTTTTGTTAGCAGCCATTTAACGCTTTATACACTACTCAATAACGTATCTAAAAAAGGTTGAATAAAAAACTCTTAAGCTCTAGACACGATAAAACCGCATAGCAATTGATTGTTATGCGGTTTTATTGTTAACCATCCATGTTACCTATCACGACTGTAATCTATGCATCCTTGCATAACGTTCAGTGTGTTGCGATATCGGGCATCCTGCCCTGTTTACTACCGTTATTAGCATTAATAATGCTACTAGCAAAGGTTATGTATCCTTTCTTCGTTCACTATTATCATCCTGACGCTAGTAAACGAATCATTATCCTTAATGCGGTCAACTCAATCCTTGAGTTACATTCCCTTATGCCGTGTATGTATAATGCCTAATTCTCACTCCGATGTTAAGTCGCGTAAACGTCATTGTGTGTAAGCATATGCTTACACGAGAACCTGATAACGATTTTATTGCTATTTTCAAATCAGCATTTCCCCAAAAATACCGACCAAAAAGCCGAGCGTTGCCCCAAGCGAGGTCAGATAACTCTTATCCAGCTTACTGGCAGGAATGATATCTTGGATAAGTAGATATAAAATACCCCCACTCGCAAAAATCATAAGATGGGCGGTAAGATTAGGATGCTCGCTCAATAAAAAATGCCCGATCAGCGCAGATATAACGCCAAAAAAACTGAGTCCAAAAAAGATGGTCAACGTCCTTTTAACACTAAAACCGCTCTGCACCATATCACGAAAGGCATTGAATGACTCTGGAAGGTTTTGCAGACCAATAAACAATGCTAATAATAGCGACAGCTGCGGTTCAATCGCGAATACCGCTCCTAGCGCGATGGACTCCGGTACAAAGTCCATCATCATAGCGAGTAAGGTTGCCTGCTGACTATTCGATTCAGCCAACTTACGATCCAGCAGCATAAACAGGATGGCCCCTGATAAAAATGAGCCTGTGACACCCCAAACACTCAATACCTCCATACCCTTTGGCAATAAAACGAATGCCAATGCCGATAAAATAATACCCGCACCGAACGACATCGAGGTATGAATAAATTCATATTTGACTGGGCTGTCTGTGACATGGTGGTCAAAAACATTGGCCAATAAACCGCCTATAAACACGGTTATACCTGCAAAAGCTGAAAACAAAATAAGCTTGAATAGCATTTATGGTTCCTTTTCATCGCTACCATTCAGAGATATGCTGCTTTGTTAGCTAAGTGATCAATTAAGCGATATATCATTAAACGGGCAATTACAACTTATTAACGCAAATGACACTTAACATCAAGTTTTGTGTCTTATCATAGATAATGTAAGAAAATATTTCTAGCCATCAGATAAATAAGAAAGTCAGTTAGTCATGCAATTATTACTTCTGCATTTATAAAGGCTACCAAGTGACATAGACATCAACCACATGACGCTGTTAGATGTGAAAAGCAATCCGGTAATTATTAATCCAAAAATATCGTAGGAGATTTTATCATGAAGATTTTGCAGCTATTTTCATTGAAGACAGCGATGTCTGCAGGCCTTTCGCTTACCTTGCTAGGCACGATGGTCGGTTGTACCGTCGTTGGTCCAGGCTATGACAATCAGTCCGTCTATCGCGGTGATAAGGGTTACAGCAATGCTAACTATAACCGCGTTAGCCAACAGCTGCGCAACGATTTACGTCGTAAAGGGTATCAGGTCACGGACATCAGATCTGACCGTTATCGCGGTAATCGATTGCTCACAGCCTATGCCAAAAAGAACAATCAAGCCTACGAGCTCAAGTATACCTACCCTGATTTAAGGCTTATCAGCTCAAACAGGCAAGACTGGTCGAAAAAACGCGACGATGACAGGTATGATAACGACCGTGATTACGATAAGCACGACTATGATAAAAAAGGTAAGTATAAAAATAAAGGTAAATACAAAAAGAACAATAAGTATAAAAACAAAGACAAATATAAAAACAACTGGTGATACTGATAAAGCCAATGTCAGTGAAAACAGTAATCCAGTTAAATTTGCATAGGTTCAATTGATAGATTTCAGACAATGTATCGCAGTTTATGGAAAAGTAATGCCAAGTCTGCTTTAGTGCGTCTAAAAGTAACATTGTGGCATCGTCAACCGATTGATGCCTACGGTCAAATAAGCCAGCCCTTGGTTTGTTTGGCCATTTTTTATAACACTGTCAAAAAACTTGAACTTGATAAGAGGATATTATGAATATCACAACCCTACTAAAGCCAACCATTGCCACCGCTATGGTCACAGCGTTAATGATAACGACAGGTTGCGTCACTGCCCCCGGCTACAATGCGTACGGCGACCTTTACGAGGACGTTTATAAAGACAGTAAAGTCTATAAGAAGCATAAAAAAGCTATCAAAAACGTTGATAAAGAGCTTTATCAACCAGCTATCGAACAACGAGCCGCCAATAAAGTCAGTAATATGGGCTACCGTGTCAAAGACGTCAAATATAAAAGAGGCGATAGCAAAATAAAGGTAAAGGCCACACGTGGTAGTAAAGATTATAAAATAGAACTTGGCTATCCAGGCTATCAAGTAATTAAGATAAAATAAGCCTAAACCACTGCTAATAACCTACCTTTAAAGCTCAAAAGTCTAGCACTTCGATGACATCATAGGCAGGCGTCTCATAAGGGTGCGCCTGCTTTAGTGCTTCAATGACTTGAGCAATATTAGCAGTAGCAACCACCATCTCAACTCGCCACTCATCAACTTTTTCGAGCTTATCTTGCGCGCCAATATGCGGATCACTGCCTGCCAGCGGCATAAACTGCCCCACCCCTTGTACTTGCCAGCAGCAGCACTCGTAATTGCCAATCGTACCAGCGCCTGCTGCAAACAAAGCAGACTTAACTGGCTCTAATGCTGCTTCGGGAACAAAAACTGTCAATTTGTACATAGTGTTACCCTTTGTTTTATCTATTAGTATGAAAGAGCAGCTCTATTACCATCAGAGAGTAGCCATCGTTTTATTTTTTTGACAGTGAAGGATGGTCGCTCCAGATATAGCGCAATAGCCAGTTTTTGGCATCGCCAGCGTAGTCAATGCCGATACGAGGACGCAGCGATACCGGTGGCTGACAGCCATCATCTTCGAGCCAAACTGCTGACTCCACACTGATAGATTTGCCATTTAACGCGCGATCAATTTGTAAGCGCTTCGTTAATTTGCCAGGACCTGCCATCTGGGTTGGATGAGTAAGTTGCTTATTCGTGCTCAGAAGCTGTTCTTCCATCAAACGATCACTATCGTCGGTCAAAAATCCAGCCCGTATTAATACCGACTCAGGAGACTCTTCTCCACCGCTGACCAGATTGAGCATATGATGCACACCGTAAGTCAGATAGACATAAAACATGCCGCCTTGCGCATACATAATTTCAGTACGAGCCGTTCGGCTACCCGCATGCGAATGACAAGCAGGGTCGTCCTTACCGATATAGGCTTCGGTTTCTGAGATACGCATGCGCAAGATTTTCACTGTGCCATCGGTATCCGTTAACTTTCTACACAGTACTTTGCCAATCAAATCAGCGGCGACCACACAGGTTGGTCGAGTAAACCAACTAGGGTCTAAAACAGTTGATGAAGCAGTAGACATTAGCAAAACCTTTTCTTATTTTTATCATCTAATTGACATGACCAAATATTAATAAACAAGTATCTTGGATTCAACATTGAAGTGCAACGCACCCGAAGCTAGATTTTACCTCAAGAGGCGTTCTAAACCCTAGCACCTT
>NZ_JBEOOZ010000028.1:0-30124 GCF_040309625.1 Psychrobacter sp. 78a-MNA-CIBAN-0178 | reverse complement strand
GATAGTCAACTTTATTTTTTAGCATTCTGAATCAGCAAAAATCCACACAAGTTGTTCTTTAGTTATGCTTTTAAATAATGTCTGACACTGTCGTCCAGTGCTAGTATTTCAAACTAAATAAGTCAGCCAATGTGGCTTATCCTATTTAGCGAGCTGACCATCATATCATGTTTTAATAGTCTGTCAACTTCTTTTTTTAATTTGTTTCAACAAGTTAACTGGGTTATTAATGTGTAATCTACACACTAGCTACTTCCAGCTCGTCTTGATGAGGTGCGTATTATAGACGCTATATTTATTTAGTCAAGAAGTATTTTCTATTTAATTTAAACAATTTATATCGTCCAAATTAGCAATCCACTTCCCTTTCGACTGGGTGGCATTATACGCTTGTTTGGGTGGGGGTCAAGGGGGTTTGGAGATTTAAATTAATATATATCCTAACCCCTTGATTACTTACGATTTAACGCTTCCACTTCAACTTTGCTCTTACATTTTACTTTTTAACGTAGTAAAAATACCTGATAGCGCATAAATGATACCAATGGCTAGAATACCTACAGGTATGTCATATAGCACGATGCTCATGACCAATACACCAATGATAAGAACCACAAACGGCACTTTCTTTTTATCAAATTCTTTAAAGCTATAGTATTTAACGTTACTAACCATGAGCAAGCCGCAAATAACTACCCAAGCCGCGAATAAGAACATCACTAGTGTGTCGTATTCGCCTATCCACTGATTGTGATCGATGGCTACCATAACAGCCGCAGTGACCAGAATTGCAGCCAGTGGACTGGCTAAACCAACAAAGTATTTTTTGTCAACGATACCAACCTGCACGTTAAAGCGCGCCAAGCGAAATGCACCACAAGCCGTAAACACAAAAGCACAGGCCAGACCAACGCGACCTAGAGGTTGCAGCGCAAAACTATAAATCAAAATAGCTGGAGCCACACCAAATGCCAACATGTCAGCTAACGAGTCGTACTGCTCACCAAAGGGGCTTTGCGCATTAAGCATACGCGCAACCCGCCCATCTGCACCATCTAGTATGGCAGATAAGAAAATAGCTAGCGAGGCTTTATAAAACTCGCCTTGAGTACTGGCCAAAATCGAATAAAAACCGGATAGCAGCGACAAGGTGGTAATCAGATTGGGCGCTAGATATACGCCGCGACTGACCACGCGCTTGCCTTCGGCAACTTCTGCTTCAATCACCTCAAAAGTCAGACCATCATAATTATCATTGTCCGCTAAGCGAATGTTAAATTCATGCTCATCAACAAAAGGCGGCGACGTTGCCGCATTGTCCTGTAACAGTGGCTCTTTTACCAAACCATCATTCAGATGCTCGCTATTTGGTTGACCTTTAGGTGGTTGCTCAGTAGTCATCTTAATACCCTCATTCACCGACATTGCTATTCATTGACACCGCTATCTACTGACGTCACTATTCGCCGACTAGCCAGCGAACGTTGGTGGCACTATCAGGCGTTAGGTCTGGCGCATCAGCCACTTTTAGTACTGGCTGTAAGAAACGTAGAATTTCACGAGCATGGTTATCGAACTGCCACGGCGGATTAATAACCAGCATTCCCGTGCCATTAAGACCCACGGCGATATCATTTGGATAGATATTCAGCTCACAAACCAACTGACGTCTCATTTCAGTACGTTTTAACTTCTTATAGAACAGCTCTACCGCTTCGATATTTTTAATCGGAAACCACAACGCATAAGTACCCTGTGGCCACTTATTATAAGAGTGCACCAATAGATCAATCAGACGGGTAAAGTCTTTGTGTTCTTGCTCGTAGGGAGGGTCTAAGAATATCAGACCGCGACGTTCTTGTGGTGGAATAACCGCACGAATACCTTCAAAGGCGTCACGATGATGAATACCGATTGGCAATTTATGCAGCTGATAGTTCAGAGCATCGTACTCACTGGCTTTGGCTTCAAAGGCTTCACCGCGTACGCCCGCATCAGGGTTCTTTTCGACATGATGGGCGATCCACCACGGTGAGCCAGGATAGACTTTTTTGTCGTAAGTGAAACGGGCTTGCTTGATCCCTTCCATATACTCTTTGACAGCAGGTGGCGCTTTTTCGACATCGGCGTTTACTAACGCTTGGATGCCACCTTTAGCTTCCCCTGTTTTGCGAGCCTCTTCACTGGCAAGTGAATACAGGCCACGACCGCCATAAGCATCAAGCACATAAAAAGGTTTGTTTTTTTGCCCCAGTTGATTGAGCAATTGTACCAATAAAATGTGTTTAACCACATCAGCAAAGTTACCAGCGTGGTAGGCGTGTTTATAGTTCATAAGTTCAAAAGTTTAAATAAGAAAAATTGCATCTATGGTAGCATAGGCAGAGTAAAAGATAACGATGGTTTTGGTAAAAAGGCATTGATTGACGCTGTATTGCAAGCGAATTGACTGTTTACTGATAACGGCGAGACGAAATGACAAAGATTATTAGCAATCTTGAGGTGACACAGTTGGTGGTCGATAATCCTATTGGTCAGGATAATCCGCCCATACTTTTTTTGCCGACTCTGGACAATGGCGCGAAGCCACCAAGTCAGCACGTCCTAAACATGTCGGACTTTGACGTCAATTGGTCAGACAAGCTAACAGATGCGCAGCTTGATAAGTTTGTAGATGACGGTTGGATAGTTATTGATGATATCTTTAAGGATAAAGCACTATTAGCATTGCAGGCAGAAAGTGGCTTTATCGACTACCATGATGCCGAGCTGACGGCTGGTATTCGTGTGAGCAATATTCGTGGTGACCGCATTCGCTGGATCACCGAAAATTTCTTTGCAGGCTATTATTATTTGCAAAGTATCAATGCGCTTGCCGCCTTATTCAATCGCAGTTTGTTCGCCGGTATTCGCCATAGTGAAGCACATTACGCCTGTTATCCTGTAGGCTTTGGCTATCAATGGCATAGTGACAATCCGACTGGTCGTGGTGAGCGCGTTATTTCAGCAGTATTTTATCTTAATGATGATTGGAGCGATAGTGATGGCGGCGCTCTAGAAGTCGTTGATAAACATGGCATTCATCATAATGTCATGCCAGTTGCCAATAGATTAATCATATTTGACAGTGACTTACAACACCAAGTACAAATCGCCCATCGTCAACGCTACTCTATCGCGACGTGGATGCGCCGAGATGGTTTGGTGCCGTTTGTTGAGGGCTAGAAAAAGTATTATTGACCACTTACTCCTAACTTATCAAAAACGGTTGTAGTTGTAAGCTAAATTTTTAATCCAATCTACGCGCATAAAAATATACGATTTGAAGTAAATTAATAATTTAACTAAAAATAAAAGGTTTATCCATGTCTGACGCCAATAAACAAACCCTTACCCATCAACAAGCGACCCTAGACTTAAGTATCGCCCTACTTGAGCGTCCATCCGTCACACCCGATGACGATGGCTGCCAAGATATACTATCGTCTCGACTAAAACAGGCCGGATTTGACTGTGAGTTTATGTATTTCGGTGATAGAAAGCAAAGCGGTGAGCATGCCGAGGTCAAAAACCTTTGGGCACGCCGTGGCACAGCCGATCCAGTCATTTGCTTTGCTGGTCATACCGATGTCGTACCAACCGGCGATATAAATAATTGGACCTATCCACCATTTACGCCAACCATTGCTGAGGGCTATCTATGGGCGCGCGGTGCCGCTGACATGAAAACGGGCATTGCCGCTTTTACTATCGCCGCTGAACGCTTCGTTGCCAATCATCCTGAGCACAATGGCTCTATCGCCTTTTTAATTACTTCAGATGAAGAAGGCCCGTCCATCAATGGTACAGTCAAAGTCATTGAAGCCTTAGAAGCGCGTCAAGAAAAAATTACTTATTGCCTCGTTGGCGAGCCATCAAGTACCGACACGCTTGGCGATATCATTAAAAATGGTCGCCGCGGCTCATTGGGTGCAGAGCTTACCGTCACTGGCAAACAAGGTCATGTTGCCTACCCGCATTTAGCTTGCAATCCGATACATGCAACGATGGCAGCTTTAGCGGATCTGACAGCAGCCACTTGGGATAACGGCAATGAGTATTTCCCTGCGACTTCCCTGCAAATCTCTAATATTAATAGTGGCACAGGCGCGACCAATGTCATCCCTGAAACGCTAAAGGTTGTCTTTAATTTCCGCTTTTCTACAGAAACAAGCGAAGATGAGCTAAAAGCAAAAACCCATGCTATCTTTGATAAATATTTTGCAAACAGTAAAGCCAGTTATGATATTCATTGGAAATTATCCGGTCAGCCATTTTTAACCCCTGAAGGAAAGCTCGTATCAGCCTGCCAGCAAGCGATTAAAGCCGTCACTGACGTTGACGCTACTCTATCAACCTCTGGTGGCACTTCTGACGGACGCTTTATCGCTCCGACTGGTGCGCAAGTCGTCGAATTGGGTGTACGTAATGCGACGATTCATCAGGTTGATGAAAAGGTAGAAGTAGATGACTTGGGTAAATTGGCGCAGATTTATGAGGGAATTTTGGAGAATTTGTTGTTAGGTGATGATTAATCTACAGGAAAGTGGTTATGAAAATTAATAAATCTCATTTACTTTTGGCACTCGTAAGTTTTGGTTTATTAGTCAGTGGTTGTGACAATATCGAAAAAATGCAGCCTGAAATATATGCAGAAAAGGTAGGTTCTAAAAAACTAACTGACCCAGATAACAGTAATGATCTCGATAAAGTGCCAACGCCGCAGAGCGAAGTCAACTTTTCAGCTAATTCTGCAGCTAAAACACAATGGTCTACATTCAATAGTGATGAACAAGTTAATGAGATAAAACGTATTGTCGTTAGTTACGGCGGTGAGTTACAAGGCTTAGGTTATAGTGATGCTAAAATCCTAGAAACTGCTGATATTTATGTCTCAAATGCTGATATATCAGACGCTAAACGCTTACAGTTGACTAAAACATTATCAAAGTTGGTAGGAGCACCTATCGTAATAAACATTTTAGACAGTAGGGTCATCGATGCGATGGGAAGCTTGGAAACTTTAGAGCTATCAGCAATTAACCAAGCTCAGGTAGCAGATTTTTCGATTTATAATGACGAACATGTTAACGAAGTTGCACGCATTGTAGAAATGCATGGCGCTAAATTGCAATCTGTCGGTTACTCAGGTGATTCAGAGCTTAGCCTCTCAATTAGCTACTATCCCAAAAAACTGACTAAGTCTGATTTTGAAAATTTAGAAAGAGAGTTAAAGCAGCTAACGGGTGTTAATGTCACCGTGTTTAAAAAGAGTGTGAGTATTAAGCCGCTTTGATGATTACATTTTTATGCTAATTGGTGGGTTACGATTGAGCTAACCCACCCTACATCACATACAATATTGCGTGATAGAGTTGCGACTCTACTCAATACCAATATAGAGATCTACCTGCCCATACTCTAAATTACCGCCAATATAATGCTCAAAATCGACCTTATAAGTGCGTGTATGCTCACAGCTTGGATTATTAAAGTATTCCCAAGCCTTTTCCCATGCATTCATCACAGTGTTAGGCATATTGCCTTTTTCTGAAAATACCAAGTATTTTCCGGCAGGAATACTCACTGTGACCACATCGCTCGCATTAGTCGTATCGTCACTGTCGGCTTTCCAACTCGCCACAACATCAAAAGCGCCCACTAAATCATCGCTCTCGTAGTTATGAAAGACGCCATAAATATCTTCACCTTCAGAAAGGCTTTTCATATGGTTCTGATAAAACTTTTGCCATAATCGACCCAATTTGGCCGTGTCATGGCTGATTTCAGCATTATTAGTGGTACGAGCACTGATGCCTTTGCAAACTATCGCGTCGGACAGCTCTTTAACTTGTGAAGTCATGATATCGCCTATGCTGTGTATTTATTCGATTTTTATTTGAGATAAAGTTAAAACTCTACTATCTAAAGCCATACTTAAATCACTTGCTTAACTTTGCAGCGTTCGTCTAATCCGCTTCATCAATCCAATTCATCTGAATGGCTTCTAAGATGCCTTCATTGGATTTTTGTGGATCATCATCAAAGCCTTCAAGCTCGGTCACCCAGCGATGCAAATCAGTAAAACGTATGTACTGTGGATCAGTCTCTGGGAATTTTTCGTAAAGCTCGATAGCGATATCTAAGCTGTCGGTCCATTTTAGTTTTTGCGGGATCATAGTGGCTCCTTAACTTTTATAATTTTAATAAAAAATGTGATCGAATTAACGGTTGATTTAATAGCCCCTATCCTATCAAAATTCGTCCTATGATTATAGGCAAGTTCGTTAAGCACTCTCTGTTACTTTCGACGACTCAGCAGATTTGGTAGACTTAATCGCCACTTGGTGCTTATTCCACGTCGTAATCACCTCGGTCATCCGCTCCCCTGTCATATCCAATACCTCAGGCGCACATTTCCCTTTTTTATTGGTCAATACAAACTTAGTCATACCAACGCCCATCAACTGGTTTTTTACAAAGAAACGCGTTTCAAAATAGATATATTTTTTATCCCAACCGACCAGCACGCTATTGACTGTCAACTTACTAAGAAACTTAATCTCTTTAAGATAGACCATCTCTTGCATGGCGATGACCCAAGCTAAATTTTTAATACCTTTTTGATGACAGCATGCCATTAGCCAACGGGTAACGTTCAGCTCAATAAAAGACAAGTAGCGATAATTGGGTAGATGATCCCGAAAGCCCATGTCATGTGGCAATACTCGATAATGCCGAATCGTCGGTGCAGTCAAGGATTCAATACTCAGCCGCTCACTCACTGATTGCTGCTTGAGTTGCTGTTTTAGCAAACTGACCATAATAAAAAAGCGTATCAACATATTCATAAATAACCCTCTTAACTTTTATTTTGTACAAACTTATTTTGTATAAATGTACTTGGTATAAACAATGATTGAGTATAAATGCTGCCTACCTTAACGCAAAAAAAGCCACCTCAGTGACTTTTTTATTTGAAATCTTATATTTGAAAGCTCGTATTCAAAAACCGATTCTAGCGATTAATGAGCACCATTGATACTACGTACCATCTCTTCTACCATTTTCTTGGCATCACCAAAGATCATCATAGTTTTGTCCATGTAGAACAAGCTGTTATCAAGCCCTGCATAACCCGTGCTCATCGAACGTTTGATAACCATCACTGTTTGAGCTTTGGTCACTTCCAAGATGGGCATACCAAAGATTGGCGACGTTGGATCCTCTTTTGCAGAAGGGTTGACCACGTCATTGGCACCGATGACCAAGACCACATCCGTACTGGCGAAGTCTGAGTTGATCTCATCCATCTCAAGGATGTCATCGTACGGCACATCCGCTTCAGCCAATAGCACGTTCATGTGCCCTGGCATACGACCAGCGACCGGATGAATCGCAAAGCGAACATTGACACCTTCTTCTTTTAATAGCTCATATAGCTCTTTTACCGCATTCTGTGCACGGCCTTGCGCCATACCATAACCCGGTACGATCACCACGTTGCTGGCATTGGCCATCAAGAAGCCAGCATCTTCTGCTGAACCAGCTTTATAATTCTTTGGTGCACCATCATCGCCACCTGCTGCCACAGCTGCCGTACCCATTCCACCGAACAATACGTTAAGTAATGAGCGGTTCATGGCTTTACACATGATATAAGACAAGATTGCACCTGACGAACCAACGAGCGAACCGGCGATAATGAGCATCGAGTTGCCAAGGGTAAAACCAATACCGGCCGCCGCCCAACCAGAGAACGAGTTCAGTAAAGACACAACGACTGGCATGTCGCCGCCGCCGATTGGGGCAATCCACATCCAACCGAATACCACCGCCAGTACTGCCATCGCGTAGAAAGCAGGCAATGAATCAGTCATAAAGTAGACGATACCAAAGCCAATCATCGCAATGAACAAGATAGCTTGCACGGGTTTGACCCAGCCGCCGACCAATGTTTTGGCCCAACTCTTCGCTGCCAATTTACCAAAGGCGAAGACAGACGCTGAGAAAGTAATCGCACCAATAAAGCAACCGATGAACAATTCTAAACGGGCAACCGTACCATGTTGTTGTTCAGTATGAAGTACCGTTGCTAGAGCAATGGCAACAGCTGCCAAACCAACGAATGAATGCATTAAAGCAACCGTTTCTGGCATCTGAGTCATTGCGACCGTTTTTGCCTTCCACATACCGACGATAGCACCTAACACCATGGCACCAACAATCAACCAAAGCACAGGGCCTTCCGCTAAGAAGAATGTCGTTGCAACGGCAATCGCCATGGCCACCATACCAAAACGGTTACCACGAATGGCGGTTTTTGGGCTAGATAGACCACGTAAGGTCAAGACAAAAAGAATGGCACCGATTAGATAAAACCAGTCAGCATTGGCTGCAATCATACTTGTTAAATCACTCATGCGTCGCCTCCGCTTTCAGTCGTTACCACTGGGGCTTTTTTTGCTTTGGGTTTAAACATTGCAAGCATACGCTCAGTCACGGCAAAACCACCAAATATGTTAATGCTGGCTAAAAATACGGCAAACGCACCTAGCAAACTGGTTGGGGTAAACATAGCGCCGTCAATATTGACAGTCTGTAGCATCGCACCAACGATGACAATACTAGATAAAGCATTGGTCACTGCCATTAATGGCGTGTGCAATGCAGGCGTGACACCCCAAACGACGTAATATCCTACAAAAATAGCGAGCACAAATACGGTAAAAATCGCTACAAATGGTGTGCTACTCATGGCCGCACCGGCTGGCGCTGCAGCTAAAACAGTGGCAATCATCTAATCCTCCTAAAAATTTATTCGTGTCTGGCAAATGTATGGTGACAAATAGTGAAGTGACAGGCGGTTAAAACCTAGCGCTTAGCGAGGCGTACCTGACTCTCATGCGTCACTGCCAGTGCGCCCTGAATCTCATCTTCCATATCTAAGTTCAGTGCCAGTTTAGTTGCTGGAGCGTCATCTGTAGCGGCAGGAGCAATTAAGGTTGTGATAAAGTTAACAAGGTTATTGGCATATAAATCTGAAGACTGTGCTGCCAGTTGCGATGGGATGTTGGCCGCCCCAACAATACGCACGCCATTGGCCGTGGTGATGGTTTCATCAGGCACACTGCCTTCGACGTTGCCGCCCGTGCCAGCTGCCATATCGATCAGCACTGAACCGGCTTTCATTTTGGCAAGCGTGGCTCCGTGCACCAAGCGTGGTGCGTTACGACCAGGAATTTGCGCAGTCGTGATGACAATATCAGCATTGCTTAATGCTTTGTCAACCACTGCTGCTTGGTCTTTGACATATTGCTCCGATGGTGTCCAAGCATAACCACCTGTGGACTTAGCTGTCTCAGCTTCTTCTGCACTCATCGGCACATCAAGCCACTTACCACCTAATGACTCTACTTGCTCACGAGCAGTCGGACGTAAATCACTGGCTTCAACGACGGCGCCTAAACGCTTCGCCGTTGCAATGGCTTGCAAACCTGCAACACCGACACCTAAAATGACGACTTTGGCAGGTTTAACCGTACCGGCTGAGGTCATAAACATCGGGAACGGACGCGAATATTCGTTGGCAGCTAGTAGTACTGCTTTATAACCAGCAAGGTTGGCTTGTGAAGACAATACATCCATATTTTGTGCGCGCGACAAGGTGCGTGGTAATAGCTCCATGGCGAAGGTAGTAACGCCTTTAGCCGCATAAGTATCTAGCTGGCTATTACGATAGGGGTCGAGCATACCAACGACGATCTGACCCGTTGTTAGGCTCTCTGTCACCGCAGCAGGCAAGTCATTCACCGTGGTAATAATCTGAGACTGGGTGACTACCTCGGCGCTGCTATTGGCAATATCGGCACCAGCAGCCTGATACAACTCATCAGCATAATATGCTGCTTGACCTGCACCTGACTGTATGACGACTTCAAACCCAAGCTTACGCAATTTTTTGACCGCGTCTGGGGTTAGCGCTACGCGACTCTCGCTCGCGATATCTGCACTGATTACACCGATTTTCATACCGTCTCCTTACTTACGTCTTAATGACTACCTTTAATACCCTCAACGCACATTTAAAAAGCACAGGGGACAAAAAAACCTTTGGTCACTATTGGTTTAACATTAACCACCAAAGATTATCAATTTAATAAATGATAGCGAATTTGCCATCATGCCTTTTTATTATAGAGATAACGTCCGCTAACTTTCATTGCCTAATGATGACCCACAAGTAAAATAAAAAGTTAGGCATTTACACCATCTGCATAACTTTTATTGTTATATTAAAAAATTTTACTTTTTAAAGAACTCGTTAGACCTTATGATATATAGGCTGAGGGAACTAACTGCGACCTATAGAATAATTGCGAGCTGCCAGTATAGCTTAAAAAACACAAAACTGTGCCGAGTAAGTCAAGTTAAACCTGTGTATATCGTATAATGAGAAAGCTTGACACCTTAATAGGTTGGTCATCATAGATTGATCATGGATTCACTATAATAAGGAATAACTATGTATTTTGTACTCTCCCCTGCCAAATCTCTCAATGAGAAAGACGCGGTGCCAGTCAACTTAGGTAACTACTATAGTCAGCCTGAGCTGATTGAGCACTCACAGGCGCTAATGAAAACATTAAAATCGAAAGAGCCGATTGATTTGCAAGAGCTGATGAGCATCTCCGACGATTTGGCCCAGCTAAATGCTGAGCGCAACCAACAATGGAGTTGGAGCAAAGACAAGCCCTTTACCGATGACGCGTCTGGTAATACCGCTAAACCGGCTGGTTATTTATTTGATGGCGATGTCTATACGGGCCTTGATATGTATCATATGGATAAAAATACCGCCATTTATGTCAATGAACATCTAGGTGTTTTGTCGGGGCTTTATGGGATATTGAAACCTCTCGATTTGATTCAACCATATCGCTTAGAGATGGGCACTAAACTAAAAAACGAGCGCGGTGATAATTTATATGAGTTTTGGGGCGAGGAAGTTACTGATACCATCAATGCGCGTATGGCTGATAGCGATGACAAAGTATTGATTAATTTGGCTTCCAATGAGTATTTTAAAGCGGTGAAAAAAAAGGCGCTAAATGCTGAAATTATCACACCACGATTTGAAGACGAGAAAAATGGTCACTATAAAGTGATTAGCTTTTATGCCAAAAAAGCGCGTGGCCTTATGGTAAAGTATGCGGCAGATAACAAACTGACCAATGCTGAGCAGCTTAAGCAATTTGATTTGGCGGGTTATTATTATTGTGCAGATGTGTCGGATGATAAGACGTGGGTGTTTAGACGGGATGAGGCGGCTCAATAGTTTTTAAAAGCCCTCCAATTTGCATAAAAAAACCCCGATAAGCCAAAGCCTATCGGGGTTTTATTTGAACTAGGTTAAATAGACTTTATGACAAAGTCATACTTCTGGCGAAAAGCGCTTTGTCGCAGATGACGCACGAAAATAGTACCTATTGTAAATTAAGCGCGTCTAACAAAGAGAAATCGCTTTGTAGCAGAAGTAGAGTTACATCATGCCGCCCATTCCACCCATACCGCCCATTCCACCAGCGCCCATGCCAGCCATACCATCATCACCTTGAGCAAGTTCAGTAATCATGACTTCAGTCGTAAGCATAAGACCGGCAACAGATGCCGCGTTTTCTAGTGCTGAACGAGCAACTTTAGCTGGGTCAAGAATACCCATGTCTAGCATATCACCGTATTCGCCAGAAGCTGCGTTGTAACCGTAGTTACCGCTACCGCTCTTCACTTCGTTCACAACCACTGACGCTTCTTCGCCTGAGTTGGTCACGATTTGACGTAATGGGGCTTCCATTGCGCGGCGTAAGATATTGATACCCGCGTTTTGATCGTCGTTATCACCACGTAGCTCAGACAATGCATTCATTGCACGAACTAGGGCAACACCGCCGCCAGGAACAACGCCTTCTTCGACCGCTGCACGAGTCGCATGTAGCGCATCATCAACGCGATCTTTCTTCTCTTTCATTTCAGTTTCAGTCGCAGCGCCCACTTTGATAACGGCAACGCCGCCAGCAAGTTTTGCCATACGCTCTTGTAGCTTTTCTTTGTCGTAGTCAGACGTTGATTCTTCTACTTGACGTTTGATAGACTCAACACGGTTTTCGATGTCAGCTTTGTTACCAGCGCCATCAACGATAACGGTGTTTTCTTTACCGACAGTGACTTTCTTAGCCGTGCCCAATTGCTCTAGAGTAGCAGTCTCAAGGCTCAGACCAATCTCTTCAGAGATAACCGTACCGCCAGTTAGCGTGGCGATATCTTCTAGCATAGCTTTACGACGATCGCCAAAACCTGGTGCTTTAACCGCACAAGTTTTTAAGCCGCCACGCATGTTGTTCACAACCAATGTTGCCAATGCTTCATTTTCTACGTCTTCAGCAATGATTAGCAATGGCTTGCTTTGCTGCATGACTTGCTCAAGTAATGGCACGATCTCACGGATATTGCTGATTTTTTTATCAACAAGCAAGATGTATGGGTTTTCAAACTCAGCGGTTAAGCTGTCTTGCTTATTCGCAAAGTACGGGCTGATATAGCCACGGTCGAACTGCATACCTTCCACAACTTCTAAGGTATCTTCAAAGCTTGAACCTTCTTCAACAGTGATGACGCCTTGCTTACCGACTTTTTCCATCGCTTGAGCAATCAATTCACCAATTTTAGTGTCTGAGTTGGCAGAGATAGAGCCCACTTGAGCAATTGCTTTTGAATCGTCAGCTGGGGTTGATAGCAAATGGATTTGCTCAACAGCAGCGCGAACCGCTTTATCGATACCGCGCTTAAGATCCATTGGGTTCATGCCGGCAGCAACAGACTTCATGCCTTCTTGCAAGATTGACTGAGCCAATACGGTCGCAGTCGTTGTACCATCACCAGCGACATCGTTGGTGCGGCTAGCGACTTCACGGACTAATTGAGCGCCCATGTTTTCAAATTTGTTTTCAAGCTCGATTTCTTTGGCAACCGATACACCATCTTTAGTGATGGTAGGTGCGCCGAAAGATTTATCGATCACCACATTACGACCTTTAGGGCCTAAGGTAACTTTTACTGCGTTTGCTAGAACGTTTACGCCGTCCATCATTTGTTTACGGGCATCAATGCCGAATTTTACGTCTTTTGCCATGTTAAATTACTCCACTATTATAAGTATAGAAATACAATTGAATGAGTCGATACAGTATTGTTAAGAACAATTGTCTTAAATGCGCTGAGTATAAACATACTCAAAAAGGACTAGCCTTCTAGCACACCCAATACATCAGATTCTTTCATAATAAGTAGTTCTTCGCCGTCAACTTTCACGGTTTGACCAGCATATTGACCGAACAAGACTTTGTCGCCAGCTTTTACATCTAACGCGCGAGTTTCACCGTTGTCACGAATCTGACCGTTGCCAGTGGCTAGCACTTCACCTTGTGAAGGCTTTTCTTGAGCAGAACCAGGTAACAAGATACCACCGGCCGTTTTGGTTTCTTCTTCTATGCGGCGGACAACAATACGATCATGTAAAGGACGAATATTCATCAATATGTCTCCAATAAGTTGGTTGTTTGAATTAAAAGTTTATTTGGTTTGAGTGTCTCAATACTTATATCTTCAAACGCTATTTTTTTAAACAGCATAATAAGGATAAGTGTTGAGCTTGTTTCAAAAAGTGGGGGCAAGGTGAGTTCGGTTCAAGTGTAAACGCCAAAAATTTACAAGAATTTTTGAGTTAGTAGCGCATTTATCTACGAATAACCAAGAATCGCTCAAAGCGCCCTAAAATAAAGACCTCAATATAAAAACGATAACCCGTCATAGAAGCTTTAACGAGTTGCCATAATAAGCAAAGTCAGAGCCGTTTTTGCCTATTCTAAAGCGCTTTATAGTAAGGTGCTCACAGTAAGTTACTCTTAGTAATAAGATCAACTGTCAGTAACATCGGCTACAAGAGCCACACGTCTGACTCTGCGGTGACCCTTGAAAATGTAACAGAGTATGACCATTATAGTGCTTAATAACATAATAATAGTTATAAACCATCCTACAGATAGAAATTAAGGAATATCCATGAGTTTTTTATCAATCAATCAAAAACCATCAATCGTTAACGCTAATAATACAACGCGCAGTAAATCTAAATTCTTAACCGCCTTAACCACGGGCGCTAGTATTGCTGCCATCGGAGCTTTGAGTATGACTGCCCCTACCCTTGCCAGCGCAAAAACCATTCAACCATCAAGCGCCAATTATAGCTTTACAGTAGAAGACAAATACAAAGGCACGGCTACTCGCACGCTTAATAAATCAGGCAATACGTGGAAATATAATGTCAGTGCACGGGTAGCCGGTGTCGCAAGCGCCGCACAAAATAGTACCTTTACCATCAATGGTAATAATGTCATTCCAACTCAAGCCAGTACCACTTATAAACTTTTAGGAATTGGGCGTACGCATAAATTAGACTTTAACCCAAGCAGTAAAAAAGTCGTCAGTAACTATAAAGGCAAATCAACAACCCTAAATATGGCGCAGCAAGCTTTTGATGATTTAAGCCTTGAGGTGCAAATTCGCCAAGACTTATTAAACGGTAAGTTCTCGGGCAATTACTATATGGCAAAGAAAGATAAAATTGAGAAAACACCCTTTAAAAAATCTGGCAATACCAAAATCACCGTGCCAGCCGGTACCTTTGATACCGTGCGTGTCGATCGCATCCATGATGACAACAGCCGCTCTACCAGTTTTTGGCTCGCACCAAGCTTAGATTATCTACCAGTAAAAGTAAGCCAAATCAACGATGGTAAAAAGATGGATTTAGAGTTGACCAAAGCTAACTAATTACTTATTTCACAATAAATAATTAACACAAAAAAAGCGGCGCTCTGCATGGGGCACCGCTTTTTTATGGGATTAAATGGATGTCTCAAATTGATAAAGAACGACTAGCGAGAACGAGGCTGCTTAACCACGTTATTCATCGAAGGCAGACGTTTGAGTAGTAAAAACAACCAAGTATTAATCAAGAACAACAGCACGAAATCAAGCAAATAAACCATAATTTCAATCATACTGCTGCCATAGACGCGGGTGAATAACACGACTCCACTCGCCCCTAAATATACTAGGGTCAGCATACTGCCAATCAATAACATATAGGGCGAGCGACCACGTAATATCACTGGTGTCAGGATAAAGGCAGGAATCAACCACAGCGCTTGCCAAGCGATACCACCAATGATATCGGGGCTAGTCGGATTAAAAACACTGATCATAATCGGCAAGGCCAGCAACCGATATGCCACCCAAACCAACCACGTTAGCAGCAAGCGTTGGCGCATCGGTGCAATAGACTTGCCAGTGTCAGCAGTATTCTCTACTGGGGCATTGGCCTTGTTCTTAGAGCGGTTAGTAGCCATTAGAAGGTTTTTCCTTATCAGCAATATATCAATGCAGCTTAGCGACCAAAGTTAGCCTGTGATAAAGCCGTCGCTGTGATAGCCAGTCTACGACCTTGCGCAATTGCCAATTCACGCTCATCAGCAGATACCGGTTGATCATGCAACGCGCCGCTGACATGACTCACGCCATAAGGCGTACCACCGCGATTAGTACGATTGAGGGCGGGCTCTGCATACGGTATACCTACGATCATCATGCCATGATGCATCAACGGTAACATCATGGTCAGCAGTGTCGTCTCTTGGCCGCCATGCATCGAGCCGGTCGCCGTAAATACCGACGCTGGCTTGTTTTGTAGATTGCCTGCCAGCCAAAGGGTGACCGTATTGTCCCAAAAGTATTTCATGGGCGCGGCCATATTGCCAAAGTGCGTCGGGCTACCAAGCGCCAGACCGCTACAGTCCTTTAGATCATCCATGGTGCAATACAGATCACCATCATCTGGTATCGCAGGCTTGCTTGCCGTGGTTTCGGGGGCAACGGTAGGCACAGTGCGGATACGCGCGCTTATGCCAGCATCTTCAATTCCTTGGGCAATCGCATATGCTAATGTCTTAGTCGTACCATAACTAGAATAATAGAGTACCAAAACATAAGGGGCGGTCTGACTCATTAGCAAAACTTCCTCATAAAATCATCGACGTTATTGTCTTCAATTATTATCTTTAATAGCATTGGCAGTGTACCAGCGTTTTAATATGCCAGCAGGTTGTTCATTTTTACACAGCCATTGCGATACATTTTGCAGAATTTATCAGCAAAATGTATGTGCACATTATGCCCGAGTCATTGACTGACATGCAAACAAACCCTGCTTGACATTATAGCGAGCCAAACACGGTAACGGTTGCTGCTGTGCATTTTGACACAATTATTTGGCAGATGCCTGCGACTCATTTTTGTTACACTATTGTCACTCTCATCGCTGCTAAATGGTCGACATGGAAAACCTATTAAAAAAACTCCCGTTCTTACACCAACGCTGGTTTCAGTTCTTACGATTTTTAACCCGGCACTTTTTTGAAGACAATTGCCAGCAAAAAGCAGCATCGCTTACCTATACCACCATGTTATCTATTGTACCGATACTGACGGTGCTATTGATGATTCTGTCCTCGGTACCAGCATTGGCTTCGGTCAGAGCACAGATTTATGAGGTGATTTATAGTAACTTACTGCCGCAATCGAGCATGCAAGTCAGTGAGTACATTAATAGCTTCGCTGAAAAATCATCTAATCTGACTATCATTGGTGCGATGGTGTTGTTTTTTACCACCATCATGACCTTGACGACCATTGAGCGTGCTTTTAACCAAATTTGGCGGGTAGAAAATCGTTCAGGTGGCATCAAAAGCATGCTGCGCTATTGGACCATCGTTACTATGGGGCCGCTGGTTTTGGGTACAGCCTTTATCGCCTCAAGTGCCGTGCAAAGCCTGAGCTTCTTAAACCGCCAAATTGCAGGTTATGGTATTGATTGGTCTTTTTGGGTACAAGCCGTCTCAATTGGCATAACCATTGCTGGCTTTATAGGAATGTATTGGTTTATCCCAAAAGCCCGCGTGCCAGCGAAAAATGCAGCGATTGCTGGTATCTTTGTCGCCATTGTTTTTGAGCTGATGAAGCATCTTTTTGGTACGGTGATGGCCAACTTTACCAGCTACGAGGCTATTTATGGTGCCTTTGCCGCGCTACCTATCTTTTTATTATGGATCTATTTGTCTTGGAACTTAATTTTATTAGGGGTCGAGATTAGCTATACCTTGACGATTTTTGAAACTGAGGAAGTCTACCCGCGCCATCCACTACTTAGCTTGCTAGACATGTTGAATCTCGTGTATATCCATCACTTAGAGGGTGAAGCGGTCAGCGAACAAGCGCTGCGTAATGTGCTAGGTCGCAAAGAGCTACCGAAATGGTATATCTATATTAATTATCTGCAGGACTGCAATCTCATTACCATGACCGAAGATGATGATTATGTACTCAAAAGAGACTTGAGCAACATGACGTTATGGGATTTTTATCGCACGCTGCCTTATCCGCTACCCATCAAGGATGAGCTGGATGAGATGAATCAAGAAGATCAAAAGCCTTGGCTAAGCTTATTGGTGGCTCGCTTTGAGAATACTGAAGCGTTTGCCAAACAGCAGCTGAACTTGCCATTGGGCACTATCTTTACCAACAGTGAGCCGCGCAAAAAGTCAGCAAATGACAAAGCCAGCGCTCACTCGCAGAATAAAAACAAACTGTTTAGAAAAACGATGACTACTTCAACTCAGCAATTAGCCAAAGACGACTCAGGCATTCATCATGATGCCCCGCGTTTTGACCCTGCGGCTTATGATAAAGACAGCGATCTAGACTGCGACAATCATAACCACGAAATTGTGATTCCTAAAGATACCGACGAACAACCAGCAGCCCTTGACACTGATAGACGTGGCGGTAAAAGCGCTATCATTACTGAAGCAGACAACCCAAAAGCAATATAAATAAACTAATAAATAAGTAGTAAAAATTATTAGTGAGCGTGATGGCGGTTAATGTGCCTTAGCTAATAAATATCTATTAATTGTCGAATAACTATTATTTTGGATACCTTAAGACTTATGGCAGCCGACAACCATACTAAAAATACTCTTTTTACCCGCGCGGTCGATACAGGGCAGAACGGCTTAAAAAACCTCGCACAGTTATGGTCGCTAAAGACGCTAACCGACTTGCCTGATCGCTTGAAAAACCTGTGGGAGCAATTAATTGGCTCTTATTGGTTTATCCCAACCGCTTGTGTGCTTGCGGGTATTTTACTTGCCCCTATCTTAGTCACGATTGATGAGCACTTTGACCGTGAAACCGTTAGGGAGCTGAGTTTTGCCTTTACTGGTGATGATGATGCGGCGCGCGCAATTATGACTGCGATTGCAGGTGCAGTACTTGGGGTCGCAGGTACTACATTTTCGATTACTATTGCCGTACTGTCGATGGCCTCCTCACAATTTGGCCCTCGATTATTACGTAACTTTTTGACAGATACGCCGAATCAGTTTGTCTTAGGCGCGTTTATCGGTACTTTTAGCTATAGCTTATTGGTTTTAAAGTCGATTCATAAGTATGACGTTGACTTTGGTGTGCCGCAGTTGGCGGTGACCTTTGCCATTATTATGGCGATTATCTGTGCCTTATTGTTGGTATACTTCGTGCAACATATGGTGCATGCCATTCAAGCATCGCATGTCATTGAAAATGCCAGCAACGATGCGCTTAAAAACATTCACTATTGGTATGGCGACCATTGCGATATCGAGCATCAGCGTGATATCGAGCATCATGATGTTGAGCAGTTTCACACTTGGTTAGCGACACCCATCTACTCACCAAGCTGCGGCTACCTGCAACAAATTTATTTAGAATCTCTGATTACTTTGACACAAGACTACGGTGGCGTGGTACAACTCCATACCAATCTGGGCCATTTTGTCACTGATAAAAATGTCATCGGCTATTTCTATCAGCGCCCAGCAGACCATCCAAACAACCTGAAAAAGACTAAGATAAACCATCTTGCGGTGATACCGCGTGCACCCGACGGCATATTTTGGCAGCGCTTTGCCACTTGCATACGCCTTGAGCAACGGGTGACGCACTCTAATGACATCGCGTATAGCCTAGGACAAATGACTGAGATAGCGGTACGGGCGCTGTCTCCTGGTATCAACGATCCTAAAACGGCTGTCAATTGCGTGCAATCATTGACTACTTGCATAAGTACCATGATGCGCCGTCAGCCACCAAGTCCATACCATTTTTACTCACCAACGCAAGATAACGACGAAACCTCTGAAAATTTTGTGCCGCAGCAGCGAGTGCCTATCTTGGCTGTTGTCACTCATACACCCAAGATATCGGACTTTATTGATACTTCGCTTGGCGAGATACGCCGTTACGCGACGGCTGACCTGATGGTATTAAAAGCACTCTGTCAGGCGATGGTCGACCTTAACTACGCGCGCGTGAATGGCGCACAGCAGCAAACCTTACTGCATGAGCTGAGCTTGGTGGCGCGTGCAGGCGAGGAAAATTTGAGCTATAGCGAGTTGGTCAACGATTTAAAGGCCATGTGTCAGCAGGCAAAGCAATTTATTCTTAATGACGATGCTACCCATCAATATTTTGCATACGTGAGTGAGTTTGCCGCCCACATCGATAAAGCGTTACAGACAGAATCAAGCTAGCGATCTGAGTTATTAGCAATACCAAATATTAGTAAAATAAGAACAAACCTCCTATTTATAACACGCTCATAAGCTTTTGGCTTAGAGATACTTTTATATTCACCTGAGACTTCTTTCATGGCATCTACTACCAGTCTGACCATCCTTGAAATCAGCGCGATTTTTTTATCAATTACTGCTTTGTTGACCTATGTCAATCATCGCTTCGTCGGGTTACCCACCACCATTGGCGTCATGGTCATCTCCATTCTTTTGTCTATCGGCGCGATATTTTTGGGGTTTTTAGGCTTTGATCAGCTCATTGATTATGAAGTCAGCCTCTTAGAGCAGCTTGATTTTACGGAAGTATTGCTCGATGGCATGCTCTCTATGCTGCTGTTTGCAGGGGCGCTGCACGTCAATATTAGTGATTTAAAACGTTACAAGCTACCTATTGGTATCCTTGCCGGTCTTGGCACGATAGTGTCAGCATTGCTTATTGCTACTGCCCTCTACTTTATGCTGCCGCTATTTGATTTTGGTTTGCCTTTTCTGTGGTGTTTATTATTTGGTGCTTTGATATCGCCGACTGATCCGATTGCCGTGATGGGTATTCTGGCATCAGCTGGCGCGCCAAAAAGCATCGAAACGGTCATCGCTGGCGAGTCCTTATTCAACGATGGTATCGGCGTTGTTATTTTTGTCTTGTTGCTTGGCATTTTATCTAGCGGTGATATTCCAACGGTCAATTATGTGGCACATACCTTGGCTGTCGAGGCTGGTGGCGGTGTTGTCTTTGGCTTGGTGCTAGGTGCTATTTTGTATTATTTACTAAAAAGCATTGATAGCTATCAAGAAGAGGTTTTGTTAACGTTAGCGGGCGTCATAGGCGGCTACGCGCTGGCCAGCCATTGGCATCTATCAGGACCACTCGCTATGGTAATGATGGGCTTAATGGTCGGCAACCGTGGGCGTGAGCTGGCAATGAGTGATAAGACTCGCCATTATATTGATTTATTTTGGGAGTTAATAGACGAGATTCTCAACGCCATTTTATTTGTTTTGATTGGTCTTGAAGTAGTGATAATCGCTTATTCGGGTAACTTATTTATCGCAGGCGGTCTGACTATTATCATCGCCCTACTAGCAAGATTGATCGTGGTTGGTATGACAACCAAGACGTTCAGTCGTCAACTTAACTTGCCAACGGGTGCGTGGAAGGTGCTGACATGGGGCGGATTACGCGGTGGTATCTCAGTCGCCCTAGTACTGCAATTGCCTATGGGCACAGAGCGCGACATTTTATTGGCGCTTACTTATGCAGTCGTAATTTTCTCTATTTTAGTGCAAGGCCTGAGCGTCGGTAAAGTCGCTAGAAGCATTCGCACTGAAGAGAAAACAGTTGAGCTATAAAAAGTAAAACTATAAACAATAAAGCTATCAATTATAAAAGCTTGCGGATAACAAAAACCCAGCACAAGCGATTAACTTTATGCTGGGTTTTTTAATCAGTATCTATAGTCAAGGAATTTCAGAATCGCTACAAGGCGACCGACCGCAGATAGTACACTAAGTACATCTAGGACGGGTAACACTGTAGAGGTTTAAAAGTGCTCTGACTATAAAACTTTATATTAGACCTTTTTGCTTCATATTACGGTATACCACAATAACGATGATAATATTTAAAACAAAAATAGCCAGTTTAAACCAATCAAACGGACGAGCAAGCAGATAATATAACTCTATGGGAATAAATATTCCATAACCGATGACACTAAACCAATACGCCCATGTTTTATCTTGCCACAAGCCATAAGCCTCAATAAAGCGTATCGCTGCATAAATAAATATCAGTAATAAAAATAGAGGCCAGTTTTTACTGGCTTGTTGGGCAATTCGTACCGTACTCTCTACTTGCGGTGCAAGAAGATAACCAAAGTTCTGCTGCCAGGTTGCTGTGGCGGTGGCAAGCCAACGCTCAAGGTCGGTATGCCATAGCCATAACGCGCCTGCCCCGAGTAGCGCGCCAATGCCTTTAGCCACTTCATAGACGGCCACCGCTTTGATCGACTCGCTAGATTCACCGCGTAGCCTATTATCCCGACCGAGCCTTGCATGACGGCTACCCTTCGAGGATGGCTCTAAAGGCTCATCCCGTTGGGGCAAATTAGCCAAAGAACGTCTCCACGACGCGCCCGTGCAGTTGCTGATTAAAGAATGGCGTGTTTTTACCATTGGATAGCATTGATTGCGCCGTGACTTGCCACTCAATATTCGGATCGACCAAGACGGCACCGCCTGCATTTTCGTATTGCGTATTAATACCAGCGATTTTTGCAGGGTTCAGACAGATTTTATCGACTAGCTGCACTAAAGTAAGTACGTCATCATTGACCAGTTGACATGCCAGCGCCATAAAAGTATCAAAGTTTGAGATGCCAGGCGTACAATCGGCAAACGGTGCTTTTTTAGCAGTACTATTCAAAGGTTCATGATGACTACAAATAGCATCAATAGTGCCATCTTTGAGCCCGCGACGGATAGCTTGCTGATCGGTATTACTGCGTAGTGGCGGTAACACGTAGGCTTGAGCATTAAAACCTTCTAAATTGTCATCGGTTAAATACAACTGATGCATAGCTACATCACAAGTCACTGGCAAGCCTTTGTCTTTCGCCCAGCGCATCAGCTCTATCGAAGACTTGCAAGACAATTGACTAAAATGCGCAGCAATCCCCGTTTCTTCTACCATCAATAGCTGTGTAGACAAGGCAACGGTTTCAGCAATCCACGGTATACCTTGTAGTCCGTGATAAGAGGCAATATAACCCTCATGCGCTACCCCATCTCCCGAGAGACTTGGTTCATCAGGATAAAAGAATACCTTCATCCCAAAAGTCGCGGCATATTCTAAGGTACGCAGTAATACCAAATCATTGGCAAAAGGTCGGCGCGCATTAGAGACGGCAATACAGCCCCCTTTTTTGAGTCCCGCAATATTGGACGGACGCTCTCCTTCCAAACCTGCGGTTAATGCACCCAAGATATGTAAATAAATACCGCCATCTTCAAGCGCGCGCTCACGCAAACCTTTCAAGAGCGAGCCATTTTCTAAAATAGGATTGGTATCGGGTGGGATAACCACATGCAAAAACCCATTGGCACGGGCTGCACGCCCTTCTGACTCTAACGTGCCGTGTTGCTGTTGTCCTGGTTCACGTAGACGGGCGCACAAGTCAACCAACGGTGGCAGCAACCACATCTCGCGTCCAGCTTCAAGACTGGCCAGTTTGGCTTTCACAGTATTTGAAAGTGATGCCTTAAAGGTATCAGGAAGATGATCGATTAGCGGTGCATCAGTATTAAGCATAGTGGACATGAGCGTTATTACCGTATCAATAAAATGAAATAAGTGAAAATAAGACAGTGCAGCAGCTATTATTTACCAGCTGCTTGATGAGCGCGTTGACCTTCCATCGCGAGTGACAATACTGCCATACGAATCGCAATACCGTTATTAACCTGCTTTAGAATCACAGATTGGGCACCATCAGCAACGCTAGAGGCAATCTCAACACCGCGATTCATCGGACCTGGGTGCATCACCAACGCATCAGGCTTGGCTAAAGCTACACGCTCTGGGGTAATACCATAGTGCTTATAGTATTCATTCGATGATGCTAGCAGCGGCGAGCCGATACGCTCGTTTTGTATTCTCAAACCCATAATGACATCGCAGTCGGTCACGCATTCATTCATATTTTCATAAACTTGTACGCCAAAACGCTCAATGCCTTTAGGCAACAAAGTACGTGGCGCACAGACACGAATATCTTTGACACCTAACGTTTGCAAGGCACTGATATCTGAGCGCGCGACGCGTGAGTGCTTAATGTCCCCAACAATCGCAACCGACAGATGTTCAAAGGGGCGCGGCGCTTCGCGGTGAATGGTGAGCATATCAAGCATCCCTTGGGTTGGATGCGCGTGCCAGCCATCGCCACCATTGATGATAGCGATATCAGGTGTGACTTCCGTCGCCATAAAATGGGCAGCGCCTGAGGCAGAGTGGCGTACGACAAAGATATCCGCCGTCATGGCTTGCAGATTCCACAAGGTATCGCGCAGGCTCTCGCCTTTTTTGGTACTAGAGCGCTCGATATCGATATTCAGCACATTGGCACCCAGACGTTTTTCAGCCACTTCAAAGGTCGTACGCGTACGAGTGGAAGGCTCAAAAAACAGATTCATCACCGTGTAGCCTTCCAGCTCAGGACGATTGATCAATTGTCCATTATCATCAAAAAATGTCTCAGCTTTGGCAATAATTGCCTGTAACTGTGCTTTATTTAACCCTTCCACGCCCAAAAAATGCCGGATACCACCATCTACATTAAGCTGTGGACGACTCAATGAGGTATTCAATTTTTGATGAATGGTATCGGGATCGAATTTGGCATAATCTGTCGGTGAAATGCTATGGGCTGCACTGCTATCAGTAGAATTTGACATAATGGCAAGTCTTTATCGTTGGTTTATAGAGTCAATAATAACGGGTTTATTCATCTTTGTTTGTTGATTTATAGCGGATACGCACAGATACGGGGACATTTAGACGCTTATTTGCTACAATTTACTGTAATCATATAAGCGATATAAAACTCACTCAGCTACCCTATTAAATAATAGGCATAGACCGGTACCCACCACAATAGAAAACCAGCATTGTAAAACTATCAATAAATAATAATAGCGATAGTGTAGCTGATTTTGTGGTCAGGACAAAGACGCTATGCCACCTATTTGAAGATTTACTTGTTCAGAGAGTAGCTCGTACTACCTGTTAAATTCCTTTAACGCTTATCTTTTCTCAATTTTTCATGCCATTTATTAGGAAGCCTCATGACGACCTTAGCACATTATTTAAACACCAATGCGAACAGTCCTGCACTGAACGACGTCATTACGACGGTCACAGGCGTTGGCAAAACCATTTCGCAGTTACTTAGAAAAGGGGCGTTAGCAGATATTTTGGGTGAAGCCGGCAATCAAAACGTCCAAGGCGAAGAGCAAAAGAAGCTAGACGTATTGGCCAATGATTTATTGTTAGATGCTTTGGCAAAAAATACTCATTGCGCAGGGGTTGCTTCAGAGGAGCTTGATGATGCGACTCCCGCCAATGCCGATGGCAGCCTCTTGGTCTTGTTCGATCCTCTAGATGGTTCATCAAATATCGATATTAATATGGCGGTTGGCACTATTTTCTCTATTCTCCCCTACCAGCGCCAAGGTCAACTCAGTGAAAATAGCGACTTCTTACAAGCGGGCAATCAGCAGCTAGCAGCTGGCTATTTATTATATGGCACCTCCACTGTACTAGCGCTGACCATCGCAAATAACGTCGTTATGTTTAGCTTAGATCCCGATACTAATGACTATATACTGATTGAAGACAATGTCCAAATCAATGCCGATACCAGTGAGTATGCTATCAATGCCTCAAACTATCGCTATTGGCGCGCACCGATGCAGCAGTATATCGATGAATTAATCGCTGGCGAAGCTGGTGTGCGTGGTCGCGACTTCAATACCCGCTGGGTTGCCGCCATGGTTGGTGACGTGCACCGTATCTTATGTCGCGGTGGGCTCTTCACTTATCCATTTGACACCAAGTATGCCAATAAAGCAGGCAAATTGCGCTTAATGTACGAAGCTAACCCGATGAGTTTATTGATTGAGCGGGCGGGTGGCGGTGCAACGGATGCGGTTAATCGCATTCTGGATATTGAACCGACAGATATTCATCAGCGTGTCCCAGTGGTACTTGGTAGCAAAAACGAAGTGGCCTACATTAAAGACTTACATGTAAAGCATGCTGGTCAATAAATTAGCCGAATCAATCTGATAGCCATCAGTACAAACTTTATTAATTATATGGTTTTATACTGATGGTTCAAATTCTCTATATTTTTTAAGCGATCCATTATGGTAGCAAATCCCACCGAGCTGATTACCTCAGATAAGAATACGACGGTCAAGCTGGTAAAGGCACTATTGGCGCAGGCACGCCAGCGTAAAAAACAAGGTCAGACTGTCATTGAAGGGATTCATCTCATTGATGCGGCTCTGCGTAGTGACTACCCGTTTACCCAAATTTTGCTAGCCGAATCTGCCCATAATAACTCTGAGGTTCAGCAGGTTTTAACTCGTCTGCCGACTTATACGCCTATCTTAACGTTATCAGACTCGCTATATGAGAGTATTCGTAGCTTGGGTACGGGTATCGACATCATGGCGCTTATCAATATACCAATCCATGGCTTAACGATAATTAATGATGATTGCCTGATCCTTAATGATGTCCAGGATAGTGGTAATGTTGGTACTTTACTACGCACTGCAGCAGCAGTTGGCATCAAGAACATACTCTGTACCGATGCCACAGCACAAGCATGGTCTCCTAAGACGCTAAGAGCAGGTATGGGTGCGCAGTTTGCCCTAACTATCTATGAAGGTCTCAGCGTGCAAGATATATTAGATTATGTCCAAGTACCCCTATTAGCAACCAGCTCACATACCGATACAGTAATTTACCAACATGACTTAAAAGAACCAATCGCTTGGATTCTGGGTCATGAGGGACAAGGCGTTTGTGATGAACTGATGCAGTGTGCCACCCCTATTGCTCTACCACAGCCTAATGGTCAAGAAAGCCTCAATGTTGCCATTGCAGGCTCATTATGTCTATATGAGACGTTGCGTCAAAGGAAGTACTGTTAACCTTAATTTTGATTGTATGAAGAAATATTAACCAAAAAATAGCTGAATAACTACATATGGTTATCCAGCTATTTTTTTGGTTTTAGAACAATATTCTATCCCTTTTACCGATAGAACTGTCCGTTGATGCTGTTCTTGATACGAATACAAACTAGCCTATATAAGGGTTAGTACGTAACCACTTAGTAGCCAAGTACTTTGTACCTTTTATCACTGGCATACCAGCGTGCAGACTTAAAGGTTCAACACTACCATCAAACTTAGTGTTAGCAAAATATAAAGCCATGCCCTTTTTGGGTCGCACCTCAAGATTTACTTTAGGAAAACTGGTACCACCCCCAGCTTCTACATCAGATAGGTACATCAGTAAAGTACCTACTCGTTGCCCTCCTTTACCGACATTTCTTTGACAATTTTCATTATTAGGGTCAAAAAAATCATAATGTGGACGATATTCAGCACCTTTCCCATACTGTAAAACTTGCAAACCTTCACCGCGAATGGCTGGCCAATGTAATAAAGCCTCTATTCTATTCTCAATTGTCGTTATCAGAGGCGTAGCGCTGCGTTGAAAGCCGCAGCTTAGACTGGTTCTGGCATGATGCGCGGCAAAAGTGCCATCAGTAGGACTGACGACTCTGGATTCCTTCATTTTACCTTCAGTGCTTTTTATAAGTTGGTCACATTCTTGATGACTCAAAAAACTCTCTATGACAGCCACAAGAGGGGGATGAAAAGTTGATGCCAACTTGACCGTCTTATCTGGCAATTCTATCGAATTGTGAGTCATGTCTATGTAGGGAATATTGATAACATCCGACTGTTGTGACATTAACTCGTAAGCAGCACTGTAAAACCCTCTTTCAAAGAGAGTACTGATAATCTTGTTAGGGGGTACGCCGCGCTCGATGTTTTCTGCAATCCACTGTTGCCAAGTGGGTTCTAGCTGTAAAATTGCGTTCATGTTTACTCCTTGTAATCTTATCCCTGAAAGTTTTAGACAAATAATAGTATCGCACATTCGTTTGTTTAACTAAACCAACATCCTAATAGAACGTGCCCTCATTTTAAAAATGCTGAGAAAAATGAAAAAAATAGCAACCAAACAAGGAAAATAGCGCAGATAATATCGAGATATTGGCCATAGATTGATAAGTTTAGATAAGATTTTTAGACTTTAACGCAGTTATAAAAAAAGCCCTCGAACCAAACTGGTCGAGGGCTTTATAAATCAGTGTATATTAGTAGCGTAGCGAACCATCAATAATAGTTTGAAACGCTCTATTATCAGCTGTTCAGCAAAAATCATTAAACCTTGCTGGTCAGCTCAGGCAACGCTGTAAACAAATCAGCTTCTAAGAAGTAATCAGCAACGCTTGCGATAGGCGCTTCTGGATCATTGTTGATAGCAACGATAACTTTAGAATCTTTCATACCTGCTAAATGCTGAATTGCACCTGAAATACCCGCTGCGATATATAAATCTGGTGCAACGATTTTACCCGTTTGACCGACCTGCATATCGTTTGGTACATAGCCTGCATCAACAGCTGCACGTGATGCACCAACAGCCGCGCCTAATTTGTCGGCTAGTGGCTCGATGTACTTAGTGAAGTTTTCACCATTGGCCAATGCACGACCACCAGAAACAACAATGCTTGCTGAGGTCAATTCAGGACGGTCAGACTTAGCCATCTCTTCATTCACAAAACTTGATTTACCAGACTCTTGCACGTTCTCAAGCGTTTCAACGGTGGCTGAACCACCTTCACTCGCGACTGGATCAAATGCAGTCGTACGGACAGTCAATACCACTTTATCTTCTGAAGTCTTAACCGTTGCAGTGGCGTTACCTGCATAGATAGGACGCTCAAATGTTTGCGCGTCTACCACAGCAGAGATTTCTGATAACATGCTGACGTCAAGTAACGCAGCAACACGTGGCATGAAGTTTTTGCCGGTGGTGGTTGCAGGTGCAATGATATGGCTATAATCACCAGCAATATCAGCAACCAATAGCGCTACATTACCAGCCAACTGATGCTCATAAGCCGCATTGTCAGCCAATAGTACTTTAGCCACGCCTTCAGCTTTTGCCGCTTCATCAGCCACTGCTTGAGCACCACTACCAGCGACCAATACATGGATATCACTACCCATTTGCTTAGCAGCAGCGATAGTGTTTAAAGTTGCCTTTTTTAGACTGGCATTGTCATGTTCTGCATATACCAAAATTGCCATTGTTTTTATCCTTTATTTGTTCGTATCATCTATTCATGTGGTCATCTATTCATAAAGTTATTCATACGCTTAGCTTTTACATATGCATGTATGAGCAGCGTTATGATAACTTTATACAGAATACGCTATAACAAAGTACTAGATTACTTTTGCTTCATTTTTTAGCTTATCGACCAATTCATCAACTGACTTCACTGTAATACCAGCTTTACGTTCAGCAGGTGGCACAACTTTAATAATTTCTTGCTTAGAGGCCATATCAACACCAAAATCAGCTGGCGTTTTTTCATCGAGCGGCTTTTTCTTCGCTTTCATGATGTT
Source organism: Psychrobacter sp. 78a-MNA-CIBAN-0178 (assembly GCF_040309625.1). Classification (NCBI taxonomy): domain Bacteria; kingdom Pseudomonadati; phylum Pseudomonadota; class Gammaproteobacteria; order Moraxellales; family Moraxellaceae; genus Psychrobacter; species Psychrobacter sp. 78a-MNA-CIBAN-0178. The sequence continues at coordinate 1,016 of NZ_JBEOOZ010000028.1, read as the reverse complement.
AGGCAGTTTAGCGTAACGTGGCTCATTCAAACGCAAATCAGTCGTAATCACCGCTGGCAAGTCAAGGGCAAGGGTCTGTAGACCACCATCGATTTCACGCGTGACGTTAACTTTATCGCCTTCAACTTTAACTTCAGAGGCAAACGTACCCTGACCAATACCCATCAATGCTGCTAGCATCTGACCGGTTTGGTTGTTATCGTCGTCAATGGCTTGCTTACCCAATAGGATAATATCCGTAGATTCAGACTCAGCGATGCTCTTTAGAATTTTAGCGATTTGCAGTGGATAAGGCTTGGCGTCAGTCAATACTAGAACACCACGATCAGCACCCAATGCTAGCGCTGCACGAATTTGTTCTTGTGATTCTTTTGGACCAATCGATGCCACAATAATTTCATCAATCACACCCGCTTCTTTTAGACGAACCGCTTCTTCTACTGCAATTTCATCAAAAGGGTTGATTGACATCTTGGTGTTGGATAGATCCACGCCAGAGTTATCAGCTTTTACACGAACTTTTACGTTATAATCAATGACACGCTTGACCGCTACTAATGCTTTCATACGTTCCTCGTTTATTAATGTTATGAATTAAAAAATTGTCAGTTCAGAACCAAAGGTTCGTCTTTTTAAACTGTCATTCAAATCGTTGTTCAAAATACTACTTAAGGTTGTGACTAGCTTAACAGAAGAGCGTTGATCAAAAACACCAAACCAATGTTAAAAATGTATTAGTCTGTTATTTCCTACTCATAAAATCTGTTAAAGCCAAGCCAACCGTTATTATCAGACCTATCTATCTTGCGTGAGCATAGCCTTAAGGTCAAGACAACGCCGTGAATAATGCGTCATAAATTTGTCACCATTCTTAAAAAAATAGTTTATAGACGTATTATTTTACGATTTTAGCCTAATATGAGGCTTACTCTTTTGACCCTTAGATTAACACATGAAGTGCAATACCAAATGCAAGGTGAAAAAAAGACCTAGATGCGCTAGCATCAAAGTTTTTA
>NZ_JBEOOZ010000027.1:0-35516 GCF_040309625.1 Psychrobacter sp. 78a-MNA-CIBAN-0178 | reverse complement strand
GATGGAAAACGACTTATCCAAATTATTTTATGATGTTTGTCCTAGCCATAACACTTTTGTTTTGAACTGACTATAGCTCTCAGGTAAGTCTTCACTCTGAAAATAATAATGGAGGGTTGTAGACTTGTGGCACAACTCTTTGTGTATGACGAACTGATGGTCAATCCATCTGATCTCTACTATCAAATCCGTAGTAACAAACTTCGCGGATTTTAGTGACGCAGCCTGACAGTAAAAATCAAACTACACCTATCTTGGCGATACACTATCTCATTTTTCAAACCCACGAAGGCGATGTGATTTTGGTTGAGCAGTTTGACCGCTTAGCACGTTTGAAACAAGCTGATTAGGTTACTCTCAAAAGAATGCTATCAGAGAAAAAGTTGGCAGTCGTATCAAAAGAGCTGCCGACCTCACATATGGCGCTTCAATCTGAGAATAGCACTGAATTTATGAGTAGCGTGTTGCAAGCCATCAATTCAATGTTACTTGATATGCTCGCTGCTATTAGAAAGGACTATGAAGATCGGCGTAACCGTCAGATGCAAGGTATTGCTCGTGCTAATACAGAAGATAAGTATTCAGGACGTATGAAAGATTCCGAGAAACGTAAGATTATCGCTAACCTCCTAAAATCTGGACATAGCTATACTGAAATGCAAGCTACGGCTAAGTGTTTTCGTCAACTGATAGCTGTTGTAGCTATAAAAATGGGTCGATACTCAAATACTCAAATACTCAAATACTCAAATACTCAAATACTCAAATACTCAAATACTCAAATACTCAAATACTCAAAATTATTTTGAGGATCTGTAATAACCTTGTCAAATAAAAATTGTCTGTTATCAAAGTTCCTCTAATATATTCTGTTTAAGTAAGAAAAATATTGATTACGTTTCAGGTGACAGTATTTTAGCCGAATCTTTTATAAACGAATCATTATCGTAACGATGACACAAATACTAGCTTGAGCTTGATTATTAAGGCAGACTTTCCTGCGTATAGCAGAGTTTGTTCTAACTATTCAAACCATTTGCTTCATCTTTAAATGTCTCTACAACCACAGAGAAAATATCGTCCCAAACCTCATCATTTGCCAAAAACGGATAATCTTTCAATAGCTTATTACTTTTAGCACCCTTATTCTGCAGCATGCTACGAATGATTCTATCGGCATAGCTGTTGGGCATCTCAATAATCTCTTTTATCGCCAGTCGTGCATGGTCATGTTGTCTTAGGTACTGTGACTCGTTATGCATCTCTTTTTCAATAACATGCGCAATCAGTCCTGATAAGTACTGAACATGAGGCGTCAGGTCCATAAAGCGCCATGCCGGTTGAATAAGGTGACTGTCTTCAAAATTTAAGTTTGAGCGAATACCATCAGGGTAAGTAATCGCTTGTTTATCAAAGCTGTAATGATCACGGATTTGCTCCATAAGTGGCACGGATACACGGTCTAAAATTTTATCATAGGCATGACGGTCTGAGGGATGCTCAGCGATGGCTTGCGATATAGGTAAGATAATCGGCTCATGAATGATCTGGTCGCGTCTGAGTACATCGTTAATTAGGAAGCGATGTACTCGGCCATTGCCATCCGCTAGCGGATGAATATACACAAAAGCAAAGGAAGCAACCGCACTACGTATCAGTGCCGATTGTCCCTCGGTCTTTTCCATAAATGCCTGTAACCCTTTGAGCTTTTCAGCAATGTCATCAGCAGGTGGCGCAATATAGTGCACAATCTCTTTAAAGCCATTGACCTGAGTATGCGACACAAAAACTGGAGATTGACGGACGCCATACTGCTGGATGACCGTTTTGCTACCAAGTATCTCTTGTTGCAACTCTGCTAGCGACTCAGGATCAAGCGGAATATCGCCCTTGCCGGTACGCCGTGCCATCACATCGGCGAAACGTTCAATACGTTTTAACTCTTTCCCTTCACCTTCTATAGTAAAACTGGCTTTACTCTCTCGTAATGTCATCCATACGGAGGCACGCATCAGTAAGTCTTGCCCAAATTCATCGTTCAGCTTGTCAACCATTGTGGCAATATCGAGTGCAGCGGCTTGCGTAAACAACTCTGTTTTCACCAATTGAGGACAGAAATGACGGGTTCCTGCAAGATTGTCATTGATACGCCAACGAGCATTCTTTATGACATGCGCAGGGCTTGAAGTAACCTGCTTCTTAGCATCTAGAGCATCCACATAGTTACCGCCTAAATTACTCGGTACTGCTAACTGCTGACCCATGAGCCACTCATACAAGAAAGCCATTCTACGGGCATAGCTGCCTGTCGGCTCAGCGTTTACCCATGCTTGTACGTCATCAGCACCTACCTGCTCAAATAGACGAACCAGTAACTCTAAATTCAGTACTTCATGACGCATGTGAAACTGTAAGTGCGCAATGATAGTGTCCAGTGGACGCGCGGTTTCCTGATAAGCGTTATGAATGACGTCACCGTCTTTATAGGTTTGTCTGCGCCCACCGATACTACTGCTGACATATAAAGGGGACACCAGCTCGATGCTGGCATAACGGATAAGCCATGCTGCGCCAATAGGGTCTGAAGTAGGGGTATTCATCATGAGGGGCTCAAGCGATTATAGATAAGCTATTTTGCAGAAAAGCGATTATGAATGCAATATAATGATTATAATGAAGCCTCATTGCATTAAATCGATTTTTATATGACGCTGTGATGTCTTTAGATAAAGATCGAAGGGCGTTTTAAGTGGGCATAATTGAACGAAATTGAATGATGAAAATACACCGTTCTTAACATAGCTACGTAGTAATAGAGTACCCATTTCTGTAAATAATGCGGTAATCCCCCACATCAATACTTATCAAAAAAATACAGCAATTATAAGCATTACAACATTTTGGCAAACCTAATCGAAAGAAGGATTGCTAATAACAGAATTAGACCGATTATCCATAATGATTGTAAGAGAAATTTTTTATCATCCATAATTGAGACCATCCCAGATTCTGTGTAACTGACGTTTAGATTAAATACTTACACAAAATTTAGGATGCTCTCCATTATTAAGCTTATATACCTATAGAATAGATAGTTCTAGCCAATATGGAGGTGTTTTTCCTTTAGAAGCTTGAGAACGTGGCTGAAGAATACGCAATTCATATTTACCTGAATATGGAAGCTTGTAATAACCTTGGTTATCTAGTTCAGAGGAATATTCTCCTACATTGACAGAATCTGATAAATTCTTATTAAATAAATAAGAATCCACATTCCCTGCCGTTGTTTTAACAGAAAGCTTTTGGTTCTTTTTGGCATAAAATGTATAGGAATCGTACTTACTACCCTTTAATTTCCCATAATAGTTAGCTGAACTAGCGCCTTTTTTAAATTGAACATCAACAGTTTTAGCCACTGCATCTGAAGATGCGGCCATTACTGTAGGACTTACCATTAGAACAGGAAGCGCAATTAGAATAGCAGCCGTTAAGTTTTTCATATTTTAAATCCCCGAGCAGTAAAAAATACCGATTTTAACTTACTTCACGCTATTAAATTTTATAGATATGTTATATTAGTATTACTAATATAGAGAGTGCGTTGGTAAGTTACTGAATAAGGCTGCCCGTAATGGATAGTATTAATTAATGCCCTAGCTTCTAGTTCTACCGCAAACCTACCTATGGTAGTAAAAACCTGAATTTCATCACGTAAACAAAGAGAACACTGCTAAATAGTAGTGTTCTCTTATTATATTAAAGGAAAAATTATGCGTTCTTTGCTTCTAACGACAATGTGCTTAACGGGCAGCTTAGCTCTAGTGGCTTGTAGTAACCATCGTGCCGACACCACGGATCTGAGTAAGCAGCCTACAATAGAAGCGCCGGTAGCGTCAGGGGCATTTACTGCTTTTGGAAACAAAGGGAAAATTTGGCGAATAGTGATTGAAGGAAATGAGCTAAGTATAGAGGCGAATTTCTTAAAGCCAACGACAGCAACAGTTACCGTGGTGGGTTCTGGTTCTGTCAATACTGAAGGTGTCGAATACGCGAGTACTGTCAATGGACAGCCTATTGTTGTGAATATAAAAAATAACCTTTGTATCGATGACAATGGCTATCAAAATGAATTTACTGCAATATTAACTTACGCAGGCAAAGTATATCAGGGTTGTGCCGTTGCCGGTGCAATAGAAATTGCGCCCACATAGCAGATAAGCCTAACCTATGAATAAACCATTGAAAAAATTTAGCCTAGTATTCTTACCATCATTTTTGTGGGTCGTATTAACTGGGCTAGGATTTGGCTCTCAAAGTCTATCTAATTTGATTGAAATTATAGGAATTTTTATAGTATCTGTGCTGTGTTTATTTATCCCAGAACGATTTATAAAATATCAACTCCTTCTTCTAATACTCTTAATAATCACTGCCTTAGTGCGTTTTTTAACCCCATATATACCGGAATAATATTAAACCAGTTGGCTATCTGAACCGCCCCGACTATATCGGAGAGCGTTTTATTTGAGTCAGGCAACTTTGCCTGACTCATTAAGACTATCATAATATTGCTTTTCAAACTCAAAAGGTGATACATAACCAATCGTACTATGCATTATCATATGAATTACCCGCGTTCCAACAAAGGTAATAACGCCAGAATCAGCCATCTGATCAGTATAACGAATAGATAAATACTGAACGCCTCTATCACTACGATGAATAACGTCTTTTGGGTTGTTTCTGTCTGCAATGGCTTGATTTAACGCTGCCATCACCATATCGATGTTCATACGATTAGACACCTTCCAGCCAACAATACGACGGACAAACACATCTATAATAAACGCAGTATACTAATAAGGTGTTAAAAGGAGCTAAAAATGAAACTCGCAGAAGCCCTACTTATTCGTAGCGATATGCAAAAAAAACTTGCTCAAATTAAAGGACGTATTCGTAGTAATGCTAAAGTTCAAGAAGGCGATACGCCAAATGAAGATCCAAGTCATCTAATGATTGAGGCTAGTCAAGTCATTACTGAGCTATCTACTTTGATTGAACGTATTCACCGTACCAATGCAGTTGCTAAGACGGATAAAGATCAATCAATGCTGACGCTATTGGTTGAACGCGAGGCGTTGGAGATGCGCCACAAACTATTAATTGAAGCAATTGAAGCGACCGACACTGAGGCAGATCGTTATAGTCATCGTGAAATTAAATGGAATATTATGGTCTCAGTAGCTGGGTTACAAAAGCAAGCCGATGACCTGGCGATGAAACTACGCAAAATTAATATTGTCATTCAAGCCAATAACTGGCAAATTAACCTTGTTGAATAAGATTTGTAGACTACTAAATTTATAATTTTCTATTCTTATAGTCATAAATGAATAGAACCACCTATTGGAACCGATTGGGCGAGTGTCAGACCCCTTACCTACACAACAGGGGGTTGAAAACATACTGTAGTGTTTGTCATGCGTTGCGGGTAGACGCTTTTTTTACTACTTATGCCCCGAACACGTCACAGCTCACAAGGTACTACTTAGACCTTACTACCAGATACTGACAGTCGGTTTCAACTTTACGTTTAATGCCTCTTGATACGCCGATTATCAAGAGCGTCATCTACGAGTACTACGCATTTACCAAACTCAACACCCCGTGTTAAACCTCTCTAATCCACGACTCCATTCAAGTCCTCACTAGGGTACCGAACCAGTGAAATCGGTTTATCATAGGCATACTTACAATAGATTATAGGCGTAATAATAGTACGCTTGAAGTGGTTTTACTGCATTAATCTATTTTAAACGGTCTATCAATGGGCTTAAAGGGTGATATAGCTGTTTCCACTCGGGTATACCCGAAATGAATCAGTAACTTAATGCCAGATTGAGAAGCTTTTCCTAAAAACTGTGTAACTGCTTATAATCCAATAGCAGGAGAATAAGCAATGACTACTCAATCTGACATTAAAAAACTGGCTGAGCAAATGGCCAGCAGCATGAGCAGCTTAAAAGTTTGAGAAAAAGGTGTGTTATTTAAAGTCTTATCTACTACAGCTCCATAGCTATACTGGAAGTTATTTAACCTGCGCTGTTTCTAATAAACTGCCATCTTTATCGAATAAGCAGTCGACGATAATGAGCGGAGCCGCATACAAACTATCTTCAGCGTAGTAATGTGTTATGACTTCAAAGTTACCATTATTTAATCGTCTGTAGTCTGTGTTTTTTCGTTTAATGTCCATAGACTTAAAGCCTTTAAGCATGGGCTGTACTGCTTTCTGGCACTTCGTTAGCAATGCAATCTTTGATGTTTTTTGAGCTTGTTCGAGTTCAGTATTTCTTTTTTTATCAAATGGGTTACTGCCATTTTGAATCCAAATATAAAATGCTGCAAATGTAATAATAGATAGTCCTGTCAGTGTCTCTTTTTTCATAATATGACTCGTTTAGCAATAATAGAATAAGATATTTACTAACATACAAGCATAGCTCAGTTATTCTTAAGGAGCATGTTAAAACAATAATTAACCGTTGAAAGCAATGGGTAAATGTTACTCCCGTTCTGGTTAGTTCAGCTTAGTATTATAAAATAGGGCTTAATGAAACATGGATACCTTAAATATCGTGTATCTCGTAGGAGCAGTATTAATTTTCGCCAGTATCATGGCAAGTACGTTATCGGCGCGTTTGGGTGTTCCACTTTTGCTATTGTTTTTAGTCGTCGGGATGCTTGCTGGTGAAGAAGGTATCTTGGGTATTGAATTTTCTCAATATGCGATAGCCAATTTTGTCGGACAAGCAGCCTTAGCCTGTATTTTGTTAGATAGCGGGTTGCGCACCTCTGTTAAATCATTCCGAGTTGGCTTAAAACCAGCCATCACACTGGCTACTTGGGGCGTACTTGCGACAGTCATGATACTGGGTGTATTCGTCACATGGCTGCTGGATGTCGATTGGCGCTTTGGCTTATTACTGGCAGCAATCGTGGGTTCAACCGATGCGGCAGCGGTGTTTTCACTGCTGCGTAATGGCGGTGTTAAATTAAATGATCGTGTCCAAGCCACGCTTGAATTAGAGTCGGGCGCCAACGACCCTTTAGCGATTCTGTTAGTCACTGGATTGATTGCTTTAAATGTTGATCCTGCCGGACAGACAGCGCTAGGCTTCTTAGGCCTACTATTACAACAGCTTAGTTTTGGTTTAGGAATGGGCTTGTTCTTTGGCTATTTCCTATCTCGATTATTACCCAAGATACATTTGGCAGAAGGTATGTATGCCATTTTAATAATGTCGGCGGGTTTAGCAGTGTTTTCTGCCACTAACTTACTGGGCGGTAGTGGGTTTCTCGCGGTCTTTATCGCTGGTATTATGATTGGCAACCATAAGGTACGCTCAACTGAGCATGTCATGCGCGTGATGGACAGCTTTGCGTGGTTGTCGCAAGCGGTGTTATTTGTGGTATTGGGCCTATTGGTCAGGCCATCGAACGTTCTTGAAGTTTGGCCTTATTCAGTGGCCATTGCTGCCTTTATGATTTTAGTGGCTCGTCCTATTGCAGTCTATACCAGTGTTTTACCGTTTAAATTTAAAAATAGAGAGATCGGCTTTATCTCTTGGGTCGGCTTACGTGGTGCGGTGCCCATTACCCTTGCCATGTTGCCAGTGATTGCAGGGGTGGACAATGCCTTTATGCTGTTTGATATCGCTTTTGGGGTGGTGGTCTTATCGTTGGTGTTACAAGGGACGACCATTCCTTTTATGGCCAATCTGTTTAAGGTGCGTATTCCTAACAATAAGGGCCCAAAAGAAGAGCATGAAGTGTGGGTGTCAGATAGCCCGAATACCCAGCTGACCACATCTGCACTAAAAATGGCATATCACATAAGACTTGAGCCTAAAGGCGTGCTGTTTCATTCAGATCAAGGTGGTCATTATACCAGTGAAGAGTATGCTAAATGCGTAGCCAAGTGCAATGGTATGTCGCATAGTATGAGCCGACGAGGCAACTGTTGGGACAATGCACCTACAGAGAGGTTCTTTAGAAGCTTTAAGACAGAGTGGATGCCAAAAAACGGCTATGACAATATTGATGAGGCTCAGCAGGCAGTAAATGATTATATTTGGGGCTATTATCAAAGTGTAAGACCACACAGCTTTAATGAGTATTTAACACCGAGCGAGAAAGAGAGACTTTATTTCAACAAAAACCTCTTAAGTACTGTCTAAAAATATTTGACCACTACAGTAAGATAACGGGTACATTTGACTCCGAACCCTATCAAGCATTTCACTCATTTCTAACATCGAGGGTGGTTTCTGCTCTTTTTTAGAGTTTTCGGCCACTTTCAAATTCCTTTTAACAAACTACTTTTAGTTATTTGGCAACAACTCTAAAGATAGCACAATAGTTAGTGAAGCAGAGTACTAACCTTTACTTATTGTCTAGAGATTTATTTAACAAAAAACACCCAACCAAGTTGAGTGTTTTTTTATTCATCTCTTTCAGTTACATCAAAGCTTAAAGCGTACTGATAATCTCATTCAGCTTGTTATTAAACGTCTCGTCCGTGACGACACCAGCTTCTTGATACCCAGCAACTTTTTTAATCTAATGATGACTTTCAAAAAAATTTGAGAAAAACAATCATTACATAGTTTGGGGATTGGGAATTAATCCATCTTTTACCATATTGTCTAAATGCTCAATGATTTCATTATCTGTACGCAAACTCATTTCATTGAATCCAGCCTGACGAGCTTTCGTCACATCAAATATCCCATCGGTTTCGACATGAAAAAGGAAGTCACCAAAACTGCCTTGAGCAATACGATTAATATCAGGCTCTCGCAAGTCATATCGAGTTGCAATATTCTTCCATTCGGAATCTGACGCCTGATTCAAACGTTGCTGAAGATTAATTGGCTGTGGCTCGCCGACATCCAGTCCGAACCATTCCGCCACTTTTGGCCAGAGATACTTCCAGCGACATACATCACCGTTGGTAACGTTATAAGCACCATCCTTTTCGTTGTCGGCCGCCCACACGACCGCCTCACCCAATAAACTCGCAGTCGTAAAGTTGATCAATACACTATAAGCCGCTGCAGAACCCGGAAATTGCATAGCAACGCCAAAGTGTTTACACAACGTACCATAGAGACCAATCAAGTTCCCCATATTCATAGCAGAACCAAGCGAATGACCAATCATGATATCCGGTCGCAAAGCGGTCCACCTGATACCTTTACTCTCTAACGTGCGAGCATAGTCTTCGTGTTCAAAATATAGGTTTGGTGGATAATGACGGCTATCATCCTCTCGAGCTGGCGTTTTATACACACCAAGATGAGCACCATAAACCTTGCCCCCTTGCAGGAATATCACCCGCTTCAAATCCGCCCCAGCGGCTATCACACTTTCGATGATATTCTTAAACATCAAGCTATTTTCTTCCGCTTCTGTCTTTGCATCATCGGAGGGTTTGATTGCTGCATAAAAAATATGAGTCACATGGGCCAGACTGTCTGAATGCTTCTGTAGTGAAGCTCTATTAAGTAAATCAGCAGATAAATGTGCTGTCTCATGGGGAGGCTCAATCGCTCTTGAAAGAGTTGTTACCTTCCACTCAGCATCTTGTAATGCGACAACAGCCCCGTTTCCGGTCACACCTGAACCACCTACGACAAGCATATGAGGTTGCATTATATCTCCTTAGGTAACGTCAACTTTTTTGATAGAAACCAGCCACTAGCAGTGGCTGGTATCAAAAATTAATTGTCTTACAGGTTAGGCGATACGACCACCGCCGTCAACATTGACCACGGTGCCATTAATAAAGCCATTTTCAAGAATAGCCAATGCTGCGTGAGAGAGGTCTTTCGTTTGACCAACTCGTCCAACAGGAAGCGATTGAGCGACATCATTAAAGAGAGCAGCTTTATCTTCATCATTGAGCATATCCCAAGTTGCGCTATCGACGACTCCGGGAGAAATAACATTAAAACGTTTTGGTTTCATTTCAATGGCTAAATTAGCCACAAGGCTTTCTAATGCGATGTTTACAACACCAACAATAGACGAGCCTACTCCTTGTCGATAAGCGGCAAGGCCTGAATAAAATAACACAGAGCCTGAATTTGTCAGGTGCTTATCAGCGCTACGCGCTAAGTTGATCGGACCGTAAAGCTTGCTGGCAACCATACTTTGAATCTCCATATCCGACAACTCTAAAAATGGCTTAAACACCAGATCAGCAGCGGTCGATACAATATGATCGTATGGCGCCTGCTCTGCAAGTGCTACATCAACTTGCTTCGCATCACTAATATCTAGCGCATAAGTACCTAATACACTGTCACCCAGTTCTGCTGCAACCTTATCCAACTTATCTTGCTTTCGCCCAGCTAAGGCCACTTTGGCGCCACGAGCGACCGCCATCGTTGCAAGCGACGCCCCCATTCCTGAGCCTGCACCAACAATAAAAATTTTTCTGCCTTTCAGTGAGCCTTGACCATCATTGCTCTGTATCAGTGGTGTTGTCATTTTATTCTGCCTAAATCGTTAATTGGTCTTTATGATACAATATTTAAATCAACTAATAATTAACCATATAAAGAATAATTTATTCAGGAATATTGAATAATGGACAGACTTGACTTAATGCAGATATATGTGGATATTCACGATATCGGCTCCATGGCTGGAGTAGCCAGACAAAGGAACATCGCTCCCTCAGCAGTCACGCAAGCATTACAAAAATTAGAGCAGTACGTAGGCGTAACACTGATTATGCGTACTACTCGGCGCATGTACTTTACACCGGAGGGAGAGCAGTTTCTGCATCACTGCCGCTCCATACTCGGAAAAATAAAAGAAGCGCTTGATCATGTTAATCAAAATGGACCACTACGAGGAACCATTCGTTTTACAGCAACCAATGATTTTGGTCGTACTCGATTACCATTGATCATTGATGAATTTCTAGAGTTACACCCACAAATAAAAGTGGATCTTCATCTATCGGATGGTGTCGTGGATCTGATCGGTGAACGCTTTGATTTCGCCATTCGAACCGGACCTCTGGTCGATTCAGAGTTCAAAGCACGCCGATTAATGAGTCAAAAGCGCTACGTATGTGCAGCCCCGATTTATTGGGCAAACAACGGGAAGCCCACGCATCCTAGAGAGCTCTTACAGCATAACTGTCTGGTTTTAGCTCGTCCCAACGCTTCGCAATCGGAATGGCACTTTATCGAACAAGGAAAATCATTTGCAGTTAAAATATCCGGCAACAGATTGGCCAATGATGGAGGTGTACTACGCCAATGGGCTATTAATGGTGCAGGTGTGGTTGTAAAAGGTGAATTCGACATTGAGGAAGACCTTAAAGCAGGACGTTTAGAGTGTGTGCTTACTTCTTTTACACATCAGCTGATCAATCTCTATGCGGTCTACCCCGGACATCGCCCATCGCCAAACCGAGTACTGGCGATGATAGATTTTATCGTTGACAGGCTAAAAGTTTAGTGGTCAACTAATTTAGGACAGCTGATAAGAGATTTTGGTTAAAGTAACGTCTCTCTTTTTCTGCTGGTGATAAATAATCATTGAAACGGTGCGGTCTCACGGTTTGATAGTAGCCCCAGATATAATCAATAATGGCGGCCGATGCTGCATCCATATCCTCGTAACCGCTCTTTGGCATCCACTCCGTTTTAAAACTCCTGAGGAACCTTTCAGTTGGGGCATTGTCCCAACAATTACCACGACGGCTCATACTTTGTATCATACCGTCACAACCAGCGACTGAATCAGCAAACTTCTTGCTGGTGTAATGGGTACCTTGATCGGAATGAAACAGGACGCCACTAGGTTTAAGTCTGGTTTGATACGCTATCTGCAGCGCTTTAGCGGGCAGAGCACTGTCAGGTGAGTCTGGCATAGAAAAGCCGACCACACGCTGGGCATACAAATCTCAAACAACGGCTAGATAACTAAAGCCACCTTTGATACGGACATAGGTTACATCACCTGTCCACACTTGATTAGGCGCTTCTGGGCTAAAGTTGCGATCTAAGAGATTGTCATGGGCTTTGTGTTCTTGATCAGCTTGCTGGTATTTATGCGTCTTGAGCTGACAGCTCATTAGTCCCATGCCTTTCATAAACTTAGACGCTAGGTAGCGCGTCAACCTATTGTCTAAGGTGGAAGTACCAATGCCTAGCGACTGGGAAACCTCAGCAACTTTGCGTTTGTGCTCAACGACTAAGCTAATGGCTTCTAACTTGAATTCTCGGGTGTATTTTTGGCGTTTGGTAGTCATACTAATTATTCTCTTTGGGGTAGTATAACCTCTTAAACATGGTCCGACTTAATTATGCCACTACAAACATAATCATAAAGCGACTCAAAGCAGACGTCCAGTGTTGACTCGGCATCGACCACCTCGAAGATGCCTGCTGGGTGGCTAAATACACCACTTTAAATGCAGCTTGATCAGAGGGGAATACTTTACGCTTATTCACCGCTGTCCGAATACAGCTATATTTTTTTGATTTCTACAATATCACTTGATTCAATGAGTGATTGGATATTACCAAATAAACTTTGAATATAATCAGTGGCCATATGGATATCTAAATCCTCCCTGCTACGCCATTCTTCTAAGAAGAAATATCTACTCGAGTCATTTTCGCTAATATAAAGCTCATATTTCAAGCACCCTTCTTCTTGAAGCGTAGGCTCTATTACACTTTTTAAAAGCGTTTCTAACGTCTCTTTTTGATCTGATTTTGCCTTAAAGTTCGCAATTATTGAAATAGTCATTATTTCACCTTGAATTTATTTTAGAAGTTTTCTAGTACAATTTTGCCTTTCGACTTGCCTGATTCAAGCAACTTATGCGCCTTTTCCAAGTTTGCAGCGTTAATTTTGCCTAGATTTTGGTTGAGGGTACTTCTAATTTTTTGCTGGTCAACTAATTGGGCAACCTGTTGCAACAGATCACCTTGCTTTTCAATATCATCGGTTTCATACATTGAACGGGTGAACATCAACTCCCAATGGATAGAAATAGATTTAGTCTTAAACGGCATAATATCAAAGGTTTGTGGATCATCGATCAATCCAAGCTTGCCTTGTGGTGCAATCAGAGAAACTATCTGCTCGATATAGGTGTCTGTATGATTTGTAGAGAATACGTATTTTGGTTTTGCAATGCCTAGTGTCTCGATTTGTGCATTTAAATCTTTGCTATGATCAATGACATGGTCGGCACCAAGTGATTCCACCCAAGATTTCGTTTCTTCACGTGACGCTGTTGCTATAACGGTCAGATTTGTTTTTGCTTTTAGGAGTTGGATAGCGATTGATCCTACACCACCTGCACCACCAATAATTAAAATACTGCCAACTTCTGTTTCTGAAATTTGAAACCGATCAAACAGCATTTCCCATGCCGTTATTGCAGTTAATGGCAATGCTGCTGCTTCTGCATTAGATACTGTAATTGGTTTAAGACTGATAATTCGTTCATCGACTGCTTGATACTCAGCATTACTACCATCTCGGGTTAAATCGCCAGCATACCAAACAGAATCTCCTACTTTAAACGAGGTAACTTTTGAGCCAACTTCAATAATTTCCCCAACGGCATCCCAACCTAAAATACGATTATTTGCTTCAGACGAATTTTTTCTCACTTTGGTATCAACTGGATTCACAGAGATTGCCTGAACTTTTACCAGTACATCACGCTCCTTAAGCGTAGGCTTCGCTTTTTCAATATCTACCAATGAATTTTTAAAATCATCATGGTTGTCTATAACATACGATACGGCTTTCATAGATTTGTCCTCAGCTTTAAAAAAATAGAGTAAAAATGGGAGCGAAGTGCTCCCATTTTATGTTATTCAATCATTAAAACTCTTGGCTCGTTGGGCGCAAAACAATTTCATTAATATCTACATCCGCAGGCTGTTCAATTGCATAAGCAATTGCTCGAGCGACTGAGTCAGCTGGTATGGCTTGTTTGTAGAAATCAGTAACAAACTCTGAACTTTCTTTATGAGAAGAACCGAATTTTAGTTCTGACTCAATTGCACCAGGCTCAATAGTAGTCGTTCTAATTGTTCCCCCAACTTCATGACGAAGGCCTTCTGAGATGGCTCTCACAGCAAACTTAGTACCGCTATAAACAGTACCTCCTGGACTAAATACTTTTAACCCTGCAACAGATGCGAGATTAATAAAGTGTCCAAAGTTTTGTTTTTGGAAAACAGGTAGGGTAGCTGCTATACCATAAAGAACACCTTTAATATTAATGTCGATCATACGATCCCATTCATCAACTTTTAGCTCACTTAATGGTGCAATAGACATTAATCCAGCATTGTTTACCAATACATCGATTTGACCAAATGCGCTTAATGCCTTTTCAATAAGTGCTTGTACTTCATGTGGTTTGGTTATATCCATACCAATAAATTCAGCTTGACCACCTTCAGCACGAATGTCGTGAACAATAGCCTCTAATTTTTCAGTACGTCTAGCACCAAGTACAACCTTTGCACCTTTTTTAGCAAGTAAGCGAGCAGTAGCTTCACCTAAACCACTACTTGCACCAGTGATAACAATAACTTTATTTTCTATATTATTCATACAAGTAACCTTCAACCTATCTGTCAATCATATTTGAGGGTTAAGTATTACAGCCTTGTTAGTTATAATAAATGAATAATATTATCTTTCAGAATTCCTATTTACGGAATAATTACCATAACACAGGATTGGACATGCAGAACAAATTGGAAATGATGCGTATCTTTTGTGTCGCAGCAGAGTCTCGAAATTTTAAAGAGGCAGCAACTCAGCTGGGTATTTCCCCACAGGTAGTGACACGGGCAATAAAAGAGCTAGAAGAGCAGCGCGGAGAGATTCTGTTTTACAGGAGTACTCGACAAATTAAAATTACCGCTGATGGTGAGCGTCTGGCAAAGCAAGCACGTTTTGCGGTGGAATCGATCGATGCTTTGCTTGTAAAAGACACCAAGGAAAAACGAGATGAAATGCGTGGGACTGTCCGTCTTACTGTGTCGTCTGTGTTAGGGCGTAAAGTGGTAGTACCTGCACTAGCAGAATTTGCCACACGTTATCCAGATATTGTCGTGGATTGTGTGCTAACAGATTCACACTCGGATGTGATCGATGAGCGGATAGATATCGGGATCAGATTTGGATTTTTGCCGGACAATCGATATGTGGCAAGGGAATTGGCTAAAGTGAAATTTTATTCTGTGGGTACGCCAGAGTTAATTGATAAGGTTGGAATGCCCAAAAAAATTATTGACCTTGATAAATACCCTCTAACAGCACTATTCGATCATAAAACAGGGCGTTACTGGCCATGGACATTCACCGAAAGTCGAAGCTTTACGCCATCAAAGCCCCGTTTTATTACAGATGATCTAGAAGCTGAATTTCAAGCTATTCTCGCTGGAGTTGGATTCGGACACATGCCTGGATTTCTAGTTTTGCCGTGGCTTAGGAGTGGTAAGCTCATTCAGATACTTCATGAGGAAACCTCTCCCGTTTGGCGCCTGTATTTATATCGTCCACAGCGGGGCCCGACACCTTTGCGAATCCGAGCATTGTTTGATTACTTAGTGGAAGTGCTGGGCCATATAGAAACCTGAATCAGATAAGACCATCATGTATTTAGAGTAACTACAATTTTTCCTATTTGCTGATTTGATTCAAGATAGCGCTGAGCGTCATGCATGTCCTCAAAGTTAAAGCAACGGTCGATCACTGGACGAAGATATCCTGCACCTATACTGCTAAGAATAAATCGTCTGGCTTGCTCCCTTAGAACAGGGTCATGGAGAACCTCAAGGAACAAAAAACCTCGCATGGTTAAGCTCTTGCGTAATGCAACTTTAAGGGGAAATGGTGTGTTCTCCGGGCTAAGTGCACCATGCATAACCATAGTTCCTCCCACAGACATCGCTTTTGCAATCTGTTCAATATGTGGCCCTCCTACAGCATCAAAGGCGACATCAAGATGTTCTCCACCTAAACGTAAAACAAGCGCCTCATACAAATCTGGTTCATCTTCACTGGCTATAACATCTTTAACACCAAGATCCAGTAAACGTTGCTTTTTCTCTATCGTCTGTGTACTTGCAATGACCTTAGCACCCGCTGCTTCAGCTATCTGTATCGCAGCTAGTCCTACGCTACTTGAAGCTGCTGTGATCAAGATCGTTTTTCCTTTCGATAATCCACCAGCATGGATTACACCACCCCAAGCCGTCAAATACTGCATCCAGATTGAAGAAGCTTCTTCCCAGCTTAAATTATCGGGTTTGTGAACTAAAAAAGTTTCTGGAATCAGAAGCTTGTCCGCATATGTCCCATATTTGGCTAGATTGTCAGTCGGAAGAATCGATACGGCATCTCCTGGAGAAAATTGGCGTACACCTTCACCTATCGCAAGAACTATGCCTGCTCCCTCATATCCCAGACGAGAAGGGAATACTGCCTTTTGAATATAAGTACCACGCCGAAACATTACATCGGCCCGGTTGAGTCCGATCGTTTTCATCTGTATTAGAACTTCTCCTGCGGCTGGTAAAGCAACAGGAAGTGTTTCTAATGTCAGAACATCTGTATCTCCAATACAATTGAAGCGCCAAGTCTTGGCCTGAAGTGCGTTAAATGACATCGATAACTACCTTAATATTAGCAGAGCGATCTTGAACAGCATCATGAGCCTCAATCGCTTGGTCTAGAGTAAAATGACGAGGATCAACAATAGCACGCAGTTTACCTTCCTCAACGAGACGAGTCGCGGTCTTAAGGACATCACCATGATGAGAACGGCGATTGCCTGTTAACGTCGGCATTAGGACGAATACGCCAGACACTGTGGCACACCGTAGAGATGAATTCGCTAAATTATGATTGCCAAATGCAGCACAGCTGGTGATGTGGCCATAGTGAGTCGTCATGGAAAGTGAAGCTTCGAGTACTGGACCACCCACAGTGTCGTAAACAATATTAAAACCTTGACCCTCAGGGCTTGCAGCAATAATGTCATCGGAAGATGCTGTTGTGTAATCGAGAGGTATTGCACCGAGTTCTGAAATCAGTGATTGATCAGCTGTACGAGCAGTCGCCCAAACATTTGCATCAAGTGCTTTTGCAAGCTGAACCACCATATAACCAACGCCACCAGCACCACCTTGAACCAGTACAGTTTGCCCTGGTTGGACCTTCGCATTATCCACTAAACCTTCCCAAGCGGTGAGGAACGTCAATGGTAGTACTGCTGCCTCGCGCATAGAGATATTCCGTGGCTTTAATGCGATCAGATCAGCATCTGCTACAACATATTCTGCTAAAGATCCTTGAAGACCACGAACGCCACCAATCAGACCGTAAACTTCATCTCCGACGTTGAAGTGGGTGACACCTTCACCAACAGCAGTTACAACTCCAGCCATATCCGTTCCCAACACGGCAGGAAGCTCTGGCATAGCATATGTTGCTTCACCAAGACGAATTTTATAATCAATAGGGTTTACACCACTCGCATGAATACGTACTAGAACTTGCCCAGCCTCTGGTTGAGGTATAGGGAGTTCTACACGTTTAAATTCATGATCACCAAAATTTTCTAGGATAAGCGCATTCATCATCTTATTCATAGTTGTTCCTTATTCTTAACTGGGGGATGATATGCACAATACCAAAGTAAATTAATCCAATAAATGATATTTATAGGATTTAATAATTCCTAAATAATGAATAATAAATATTATCTGCTCACTAAAGAAGTGGGGTTCAGCAGATGCTTACCAAAAAAGAGATCTACACAGACCTCTTTTTTATTTGGGTTTAATACGTGAAATTATTGCTGAGTGCCATCTTCACTCAGCATTTGCCCTGTGTGCTTTGGTGTAATTAAAGGTGCAGTCGGACGCGGTCCTGTATATTGCAAGCCGATACCAGCATAGACATCATCTGCTGCAGTTTCAGTTCCAAAACGTTCTTTGTCTAGTTCTCGGATTTCTTGGCTAATTTCTTCAACATCACTCTGGTCAACACCCAGTTCTTCTAAAATTGCACCGCCAAATAGCATTGCCGACTCGAAGGTTTCGCGTATCATGTAATCCACATTTTGTTTTGCTAAATGCAGCGCATGCTCACGGTCATAAGAGCGAACCAGTAACTTGGCCATAGGAAATTCATGTTGCACCAACTCTACAATCTTATTCGTCGTTTCTTTGTGGTCTACGCAAACAACAATTGCTTCAGCCGTATCTGCTCCAGAGGCATGTAAAATATCTAAACGAGAACCATCGCCATAATAAATTTTAAATCCAAATCTTTCAGCGTTTTGAATCATATCGATATCATTATCAATGATGGACACATCAATGCCTCGAGCAAGCAGCAATTGACTGGAGACTTGTCCAAAACGACCGAAACCAATCATCAGGACTTTTCCAGAAAGTCCTTCAGCAATACGGATATTTTCCAAAGAAGTTTGTTCTGTAGTTTGGGTAAAACGTTTAAACAGAATGCCTATGATGGGGGTCAAAATCATCGACAAGACTACAATCGCATTCAGGTTTGAGCTTTCATCAGCACTAATGATTTGAGCACTCAAGGCGGCAGCAAAGAGTACAAAAGCAAACTCCCCCCCCCTTGAGCCATTAGTAATGCGCGATCGAGTGCTTCAGAGTGTGAACTTTTGGTCAGGCGTGCAATCAGATAAATTATGGATGCTTTGACAAACATCAGCACAAGTACAGCACTTAAAATTAACATCCAGTTATTTTTTATGACGTCAAGGTCTAATGACATGCCTACGGCTAGAAAAAATAATCCGAGCAATATGCCACGAAACGGTTCAATATCTGCTTCAATCTCATGGCGAAAAGTGGATTCGGAGAGTAATACCCCTGCAAGGAATGCCCCCATTGCCATCGATAAGCCACTGACTTGCATCAGTAATGCTGCGCCGAGCACCACCAAGAGTGCTGCTGCAGTCATGACTTCACGGGCTTTGGCTACGGCTAATAAGCGAAATAAAGGATTAAGCAACCAATAACCTGCAGCGATTAAACCTACAATTGAAATTAAACCAATTCCGATGCTCTGCAAACGCATAGAAGTACTTTCAACAACATGATTCGGTGCGATAAAAGCGACAATTGCCAATAAAGGGACAATCAATAAATCTTCAAACAGCAGGATCGAGACAATTTTTTGTCCTCGTGGTTGAGCAATGTCTCCACGATCTCCCAAAAGTTGCATAACAATTGCAGTCGAGGTGAGTACAAAGCCTGCAGCACATACAAAACTCACCTGCCAAGAATAGCCATAGGCCAAGCCTACCGCCATTAACCCCAATGAACAGGCACTAATCTGTAATGTGCCTAATCCAAAAATTTCTTTTCTTAAACTCCATAAATACGATGGACGCATTTCTAGTCCAATCACAAACAGATACATCACAATACCAAGCTCAGCAACATGCAGAATAGACGCAGAATCGTAGAAAAACGCTAGTCCAAATGGACCAATAATTAATCCTGCAATTAAATATCCCAATACCGAGCTTAATCCTAGGCGCTTGATTAAAGGGACTGAGATCACTGCCGCTGTGAGCAGTATGACAGGGGATAGAAGGCTGATAGATGTGGCTTCTGCACTCATATATTTCTCAGATTTTGTATAGAGTCTGTTGACACTTCAAGTATAGAAAGTAGATTCAAAACACAAGTGCAACAGGTTTGTAGTTAGTTGAAACAGTTATTCACTATACCCGAATTTCAAGTAATCAATGGGATAGTTTTATCACTGCATTTAAAGACTGGCAGCAAAGTATTGGTAAGCTTTTCACTATAGGTATTGAGGGAAATAATTGTAAAGTAAGGCATCGGATTAGATGTGTTAGTTCAGTATTGAGTGTGGCTTTAGCAAGAATACGGATATTAGGGCGTGTTGAACATTCGCAAATAGGCACTGCTGATCGCTAAAATTGTTCCAGACAAGGCATAAAGCGACGATAATGCAGATGCCTTAGCGAGATTTGTAACGCAGTATGGGGCAATTTTAGCATCAGACCCAACGATAAAAGCAGGGGACAGAACTCTTTTTTGCCGCTTCATCGTTAAAAATAAGCGCTTAGAATGACTAAACTTATTATTTTTAACATCGAATCGCCTAAAAAATAGTCGCTGTCAGTGCCATGGTCGAATGTTCAACACGCCCTAATGCTTCTCGCAATATTCTAGCGGTAGGACATACCACTTTGTCTGTGGAGGAAAGATGCGGTAAAGGTCGCTTTGTGAAGCAGAAAGCATGCCTAAATCCGTGAGGAAGTCGCCTAAGAGCTTTTGCTTTTAAAATCCCTGAGAAACCTGTTTCGTAAAGAGTTAGTCGAAAGTGGAGGGGGTATGTCAGAAGTTTAATTTTATAAGTTATTGTAAAGATTCGGAAAGTTAATTATGGCATCCAGTTGCAGAGCCAATAGTGACTTCATTTAATCTCAGCATACTTTTTGAAACACTACCTAAATTTTTAAGGTTTATAAAAAATATTCCTTTTTTATACTATGGGGTACATTAGTATTAATGCTAGAAATAAGGAGGTCTGATGCCTAATCAGGTTGAAGACAAAAAAAAGATTCTTCTACGTGTCAGAAAGATCAAAGGTCAGACGCAAGCGATTGAAAAAGCATTAGAAGACAATGTAGAATGTGGTGCAATTCTGCAACAATAGCATTATGTCGAAATAAAAACCCAGATTTTGGCTCAGATATAGGAAGTTTTTTAACTTTTATACAACAAAACTTTCTGACATGCATACATTAGCAATGTCAGAATCAGTTTTCATTCTAATCAATTGTGGAGTTTTAGTCATGCTTAAAACAGCTTTATATGTCCGTCTTGAAGCTAAACCGGGTAAAGAAGACGAAGTGGAAGCTTTCCTTAAAGCCGGTTTACCTATTGTAATGGAAGAACCTGCGACAGTTGCGTGGTTTGGCCTACGTCTTGGACCTACAACATTTGGTATTTTTGATGCATTTCCTGATGAGGCGGGTCGCCAAGCACATTTATCTGGCAAAGTTGCAGCTGCTTTGATGGATCAGGCCGATGAGCTATTTTCAGAGCCACCGTCTATTGAAAAAGTAGATGTTTTGGCTAGTAAACTACCAGCTCATACCGACGCTTAAATGTATGAGGGTGCTGCCTGAAATTTTGAATGAAAGGCAGCACTTCAACCCTGTGAGGTTTGTTAGAGGCTTTTTATTCAAGTTGGGCTACTTTATTTAATGGCTTAATCTCATCATTTACATGGGTCAAGATCCAAAACAGGGTAAATAAACGAATGCACCTATGTACATGCTTTATATTGAACCAATATATCTAATTTACTGTCGCATTTGTACATCTGCTAAACCGTGCCAATCTGCTTTCTAATCTAATATTTCCGCTACAGCCCATATTTTACGGACAAAAAAAAGCCCCAATCTTAAGATTGGGGCTTTTCGAATCTGGTAGGCGTAATCGGATTCGAACCAACGACCTCTACCATGTCAAGGTAGCGCTCTAACCAACTGAGCTATACGCCTATTTAGGTTGAGCATTTTAGCAAGTTTTTCAGACTTTGCAAGTCTTTTTTATAACAATGTTAAGTTATTATTTTAATAGCGAGCTATTGTCTGTCGTGACTTAGTCCAATATAGCTTTATTTGAATGATATTAGCCAGTTTTATTGAGTAAATGAGCACAAAATAAGCAGTCATTTCCTATGATATGTGGCATTATCAACTCAGCAGTATTTTCTATGCGTTGCACTGAAGCGCTCTATTTTTGAGGTTTTTGTTGTACAACCACAGCCGATAGACTGTGGTGATATGCGCCGTACTTATTTTAATGACTGCATAAAATTTCGTAATAGAACAAGGAATGTTCAATGGTAGATTTAACGTTTTTAACCACTCCGAAAATCGTTTGTAAGTCAGGCGGATTAACGAGTGAGCTCGGTCAGTTAGCAAAATCATTATTGGGTGATAACTTAACTGACGATGCCGCAAGTATGAATGGCAATCTACCGATGGCACTATTGGTGACAGACCCTGGCATCGTCCAGTTCGGCTATGCCAAGCAAGCTTGTGCGTCATTAGAGCTAGCAGGTTTTCAAGTCACTGTATTTGATGGTGTGCAGGCAGACCCTCCTTACGAAGTTGTTCGGCAAGCCGCCAAAATTGGCAAAGAGTCGGACGCAACTGTGGTGATAGGGCTTGGGGGTGGCAGCTCGATGGATACTGCAAAAATCGTTGCGCTCGCTATTCATTCGACCCAGTCGTTAGATGACATGGTGGGTAACGAGCAAGCAACAGGCACTCGATTGCCCCTTATTGCTATTCCGACCACGGCAGGTACTGGCTCAGAGATGACCTTTGTCTCGGTGTTGACTGGTGATAAAGGCGACAAAAAAGCCATTTATTCTTCTAAATTGTTGCCTGATATAGCACTGCTCGATGCTGCGCTTACCTTGGGCATGCCAAGACATGTAACGGCTGCCCCAGCATTGGATGCGATGGTGCATTGTATCGAAGCCTATACCAGCCGTACCAAGAAAAACCCCATATCTGATGCCCTCGCAGTCAAAGGTCTAAAGCTTTTAACGCAAAACTTTATGACGGTGCTAGAGGACGGCAACGATATAACAGCACGGGAAAACATGTTATTAGGCTCAACCTTAGCGGGCATGGCCTTTGTCAATGCGTCGGTCGCAGCGGTGCATGGCTTATCTTATCCGTTGGGTGCCAAGTTTCATGTGCCCCATGGTCATTCTAATGCCTTAGTGATGGGGCCAGTCTTTCGTTTTAATATCGAGGCCGCAAGTCGCCATTATGCTGAGCTTGCCAGTGTCATTATGCCGCAGCGTCAGTTCGCAGATGAGCAAGCAGCGGCGCATGCGTTCGTCGATGAGATAGAAGGCTATTTAAACAAAAGTGGCTTGCCTACGAGGCTAAGTGAAGTGGGAGTGACGGAAGCTGATTTATTGCCGATGGCGACCGAAGTGGTAGAAAAAATTGCTCGGCTGATCGCTACAAACCCGCGTGATATGAGCATAGAAGAGGTACGGCAGATGTACCAGAGTGTCCTATAGCTTCTTATCTATTTCAACCCTTAAACCGATATACCTTTGATTAATGACACTTTTGATCAGTTAGACCTTTGAGTAAGCAAGGCCGCTTACCTTATTAGCCTCATCAACCACAAGGAGTACTCTTTATGAGTCAACGTGAATTCACTACGCTAGCCACAGGTTTTACCTATACCGAGGCCCCACGATGGCGGGATGGTAAGCTTTGGATATCAGATTTTTATACCAAGTGCGTATACTCAATAGATTTGGATGGCACGGTAACGACCATTGCCGAAGTACCCAATCAACCCTCTGGCTTGGGCTGGCTACCAAATGATACCTTGTTGGTGGTGTCTATGAAAGACAAAAAAGTCATGAAAATTAAAGAAGATGGCAGTCTAGAAGAGTACGCAGACTTATCTAGTATTGCCAAAGGCTATTGCAACGATATGTACGTCGATGACCACGGTCGCTGTTATGTGGGCAACTTTGGTTTTAACTTGATGAACGGCGGCGATATGGATACTGCTTGTCTGATTATGATTGATATCGATAGCACGCTAAAAGTCGTCGCAGATGAATTATACTTTCCTAATGGCACGGTCAGAACGCCGGATAAACGCACCTTAATCATCAACGAATCTTTCGGTAATAGAGTGTCCGCCTTTGCTATTCAAGACGATGGTACCCTTGGCGAGCGCAAAGACTGGGCGGTATTTGGCCCCCTTGCTACCGGACCTAACTTCGGTGATTATGCGCAGGCTTCAGTGGTTGCTCCAGATGGCGCGTGTATCGATGCTGAAGGAGCGGTATGGATATCAGACTGCTTGGGTCAGCAAGCAGTGCGAGTCAAAGATAACAAAATCGTAGAGACCATTGATTTATCACCCTTTAATGTAGGTACGTTCGCTTGTGAATTGGGCGGCGTAGATGGCAAGACCTTGTTCTTATGTGTGGCACCAGATTTTGAAGAGCATAAACGTACTCAAGCGCGTGAGGGAGAGATTTGGATGACTAAAGTAGCGGTTGGTGCAGCCTAATATCTGCTGAGCTGTTGGCGCATGTACTATGCTACAACAGCTTTTTGCTGTCAGAACTACTAAAATTAAAACAGACTAGAGTGATGCAATATAACTTGCATCATTTTTTGTTGTGCCTCAATAGGAGTGATGCTTTACTATGAATAGACTGATTTACGTTAAAAATGTTTATCCCATAATGAAGTCGGTATAAGCGGTAGTTATTGGGATAGTTTTTAAATGAGCATAGTCATAAAAATACAGGTAATTAGGAGTTTGATATGGGCTTGTTAGTCGATGGTCAATGGCAAGATCAATGGTATGACACCAAAGCTAGCGGTGGTCGCTTTCAGCGCGAAGATGCTAGATTTAGGAATTGGATAACGGCAGATGGTCGTGCAGGTCCATCTGCTGTAGGTGGCTTTGAAGCTGAGCCTGATCGTTACCATCTCTATGTCTCTTTGGCTTGCCCATGGGCGCATCGCACCACGATTTATCGCAAGCTCAAAGGTTTAGAAGACATGATTTCACTGTCTGTCGTTCATCCGTTTATGGGTGAGGAGGGCTGGACGTTTGCTGAGGGTGAGGGCGTGATTGCCGATCCATTGAACAATGCAACCCATGCTTATGAGATCTATGTCGCGGCAAAGTCCGACTACACCGGGCGCGTGACAGTGCCAATATTATGGGATAAAAAAACCAAAACGATCGTTAGCAATGAATCGTCTGAAATCATTCGTATGCTCAATTCAGCCTTCGATGAGGTTGGCGCACTAGCAGGTAATTTTCTACCGTCAGAATTATTAGCAGAGATTGATGAGATTAATGCCTTTGTTTATTCTACCGTTAATAATGGTGTCTACAAATCAGGATTTGCAAGCACGCAAGAGGCTTATGAAGAAGCGGTGACTGAGCTGTTTGCTGCGCTAGATACCTTAGAGGCGCGTTTGGCAAATCAACGTTATTTGGTAGGAAGTACGATAACCGAGGCGGACTGGCGCTTGTTCACGACTTTGATACGTTTTGATGCCGTGTATGTTGGGCATTTCAAATGTAATCTGCACCGCATCGTTGATTACCCAAATCTCTGGGGCTATCTGCGTGATTTATACCAAGTACCAGGTATTGCTGAAACGGTCAATATGACGCATATTAAGCAGCATTATTACACCAGTCATGCCAATATTAACCCGACTGGTATCGTACCAGTGGGTCCTATTATTAATTTTAATACACCACACAATCGTGAGCATCTATCGTGACTGAAAAGTAATACAGATATATCAGCAATACTGTCGCGTTTTTAGGATATTTTGCCTATAGCTGACTGTTGCGTTAAGTAGCAAGTAACGTGAGCAAAAGCCATTTACCCGCTACGGAAAGGTCATAAAAAAATCGCCCCAGCTGACTTAAGCCAGCTGGGGCGATTTTGTGTTGAAAGGCATTGAATCGGCTTATCATTTTTCTTGAGCTTGAGCTTGAGCTTGAGCTTGAGCTTGAGCTTGAGCTTGAGCTTGAGCTTGAGCTTGAGCTTGAGCTTGAGCTAAAAATGTCTAAGCCTACATAATGGTACCTAACAGCGCTTAAGCGTTGTTTAGCTGGCGTGCTGCCTCTAGCGCAAAATAAGTCAAGATACCATCAGCACCAGCACGGCGGAAGCCAATCAGAGATTCTAGGATAACATCATCACTTAACCAGCCATTTTGAATGGCGGCCATGTGCATGGCATATTCGCCAGAGACCTGATAAGCAAATGTCGGTACACCAAAGGTATCTTTGACTTCACGAATAAGGTCTAAATACGGCTGACCGGGTTTAATCATCACCATATCAGCGCCTTCATTGATGTCCATGGCGACTTCATGTAAAGCTTCAGCGCGATTGCCGAAGTCCATTTGATATTGCTTTTTATGACCACCTTTTAAGTTGCCAGCACTACCAACGGCATCACGGAACGGGCCGTAATAGGCGGAGGCGTATTTGGCTGAGTAAGCCATGATGGCTGTATTGACAAAGCCTTCTGACTCAAGCGCCTCACGCATGACTTTGATACGGCCATCCATCATATCGCTGGGTGAGATAATATCAGCGCCAGCACGAGCGTGGACAAGCGCTTGCTTGACCAATACTTCGATGGTCGAATCGTTCATGACATAGCCGCTGTCATCGAGCAGACCATCTTGACCGTGTGAGGTGTAAGGGTCTAAGGCCACATCGGTCATCACCACCATTTCTGGCAATGCATCTTTGATGGCTGTTACTGCGCGCGCAGCGAGGCCATTTTCATCATAGGCTGATTTGCCATCAGGTGTTTTTAAGGCGTTATCAATGACAGGGAAGATATCAAGGGTCGTGACCCCTTCTGCTAACAGCTCTTTGGCATAATCAATTAGCAAATCAATTGACAAGCGTTCGACACCCGGCATACTGGCGATCGTCTCGCGCTGGTTGTTGCCTTCTAGTACAAACACAGGGGCAATAAAATGCTTGGGATGTAACTCTACTTCGCGAATCATCGCTCGCACATTATCGTTATAACGCAAGCGGCGCAAGCGAGTGGCAGGGTATTGGCGGTTAAAGGTATAGCTCATAATCATTCCTTACTTATGGTTGTTTTACTCATTATTGTTGTAAATCACTAAAAATAGATTTTGTTATATAGTGCGTGATGTATTGATATTACTTTTCACTGACTATATTTGCTGCTCATATCGTGCCACTACTATAACCAAAGACAGCTGGCGAAAGCAAAAAGCCCTACCAAGTCGGCAGGGCTGATTGTATTTATCGACTGTCAACGTAATGCGTAAGCAACGTCATCAAACAAAGGTTTCAGAATAGCCTAAGGCTCATTAATCTGAGTCACAGGAACTTGTTCAACGCCAGCTTCTTTAAAAGTCGTCTCCTCAGTAATCACACCCACTGCCGCGTCTGTTTTGCCATCGTTATTGACATCAACGACAGCCGTGGGGTTAAAGGTAGTGATTTCTGATGGTTGTGACTGCTTAATCGCTTGAGCTTCTTGCACAGAAGCCACTCGTGCAGAGCTAGCTGCATCAATCGCGTTGGCTGCTTTGGTTTTGTTGCTATACGCAGGGAAATTGACCGCTTGCACCAAGTTGGTGTGTTGCGGCACAGGAATCACCGTTGGCACATCAAGGTTGGCACCGCCACCGAGCGCTTGGTATAACTCAATTTGGCTGACGAGTTTTTGTAGTTCTAGATCCAAAATTCCTTGTTGGGTCGAGAATAGCGAACGCTGGGCATCGAGTACATCTAGATAGTTTGAGATACCGGCTTTAAAGCGTGCATCGGCAATTTGATAAGTCTGCTCAAAGTTATCTTGTAGACGATACTGTGCTTCTAGCTGCTCACCCAAGGTGGCGCGTGTCGCTAGTACATCCGAGACTTCACGGAATGCCGTTTGAATAGAGCCTTCATAGTTGGCAAGCGTTTGCTCACGTTCAATTCTGGCCACATCATATTCTGCATCTAAACGACCTGCATCAAAGATTGGGACACTAATACTTGGGCCGAATGACCAGCCGACAGCGCCGCTCTTGAATAAGTCATCTAAGCTACCGCTACTGACACCAATACTACTCGCTAGGCTAATAGAGGGGAAGTAAGAGGCACGTGCCACTTCTATATTGGCACCAGCGGCTTTTAGGTTGTATTCCGCTTGCAGGACGTCAGGACGATAGCGCAACAACTCACTTGGTAGGCCAGCATTAAAGATTTTCTGGCTAGTGATATTGCTAACGGCAGGCGTTGGAATCAGCTCGTTAGGAATCGGAGCACCAATCAAATATTGCAGGGCATTACGCGAGGTCAAGATACTGCTCTGCGCCCGCAATACGGCAAGTTTAGCATTCTCTAAAGAAGCACTGGCTTGCAACGAAGGCAGTCTAGGATCAATCCCTGCCTCAAACCGTTTGGTCGCAATGAATAACGATCGTTCACGACTCTCAACCGTGGCTTCTGCCAACTTAAGCTGCGCTAAGCTATAGCTTAGATTGGCATAGCTTTGGGCAATGTTACTGATCAGACTGATCTGCGTCGAATCTTTGGCTGCGGTGGTCGCCAAGAAATTTTGCAAAGCTTGGTCTTTTAGACTAGCAATCTTACCCCAAAAATCCAGCTCATAATTGGCCAACCCTAGGTTGACGTTATAACTACTATTGGGGTTTTTGTCCGTTCTGTTCTGTGCTTGGCGCGTGTAACCACCACTACCATTGATGGTCGGCAGATCGTTAATATCGGTGATTTGATATTGCGCTCGTGCTTTTTCGATAGCTAGGCGTGCGCTCTCAAAGTCTTTATTGTTCTCTAATCCTAATGCAATTAGCCCTTTTAGGCGCTCATCACTATAGAAGTTCTGCCAGCGTTGTCCCGCAATACTAGGCTGGGCTGCGTTACTGGCCGTTTCCTTATCAAAGGCACCGTAGCTTTGTTCGATAGGGATGTTAGGCTCGGCAAGTACAGGACGGCTATCGGCTTTTGGAATGGTATTACAAGCCGCCATGCTCATCGCTAAAGCCGTTAAGCTGATTAAGCGAACACTATTTCTGCGCACTCGTGCAATAGTTGGGCTCGCAAATCTAGCAACCAGCGCTGCCTGTTCGCCTGACATTGGGCGCACATGAGCAGTAGTTGTGACTACCGCTGCTGAGTTAGTAGTAAAAGGTTGTGAACTCATTGTGTATTATCTCCAAAGCTTGCAGGCTGATAACTCTCAGAGGGAGTTGGGTTCTGCGGACCAGGCGTACCATTGTCATCGCCGCCATCGCCTTTATCATTTGGCTTGTTGTTGGCATATTTGTACGGGAACGCACTGCGTACCCAAATGTAGAACATCGGGATAAAGAAGATGCCTAACAAGGTTGCCGTTACGACACCGCCAACCACACTGGTACCAATAGCATTTTGACTGCCTGAACCTGGACCAGTCGCCAAGAATAATGGCACAACACCCAGACCAAAGGCAAGTGAGGTCATGATAATTGGACGCAGACGTTGGCGTGCCGCCGTCATGACCGCATCTTTTAGACTATAGCCTTCCTCTTGATGGTCTTTAGCAAACTCGATAATCAAGATGGCGTTTTTAGCCGATAGACCAACCACCGTCAGTAGACCTACTTGCAAGTAGATATCGTTGGCGAAGCCTCGTAACCACGTAAATATCACCGCACCCAATACCCCAAGTGGAATAACCAATAGGACAGAGAAGGGGATAGACCAGCTCTCATATAGT
Organism: Psychrobacter sp. 78a-MNA-CIBAN-0178; assembly: GCF_040309625.1. NCBI lineage: Bacteria > Pseudomonadati > Pseudomonadota > Gammaproteobacteria > Moraxellales > Moraxellaceae > Psychrobacter > Psychrobacter sp. 78a-MNA-CIBAN-0178. The sequence goes on along the minus strand of NZ_JBEOOZ010000027.1, from coordinate 6,056 downwards.
GCCGCCAAGCACAAGAATACGACTAAGATTGAAAGCGCGTAAAGCATCGGCGCCTGGGCACCTGATTTTTGCTCTTCCAATGACATACCCGTCCACTCGTAACTGATGCCTTCAGGTAATTTGTCTATCATGGCTTCCATTGAGCTCATGGCTTCACCAGTACTCAAACCTGGGGCTGCACTACCTTGGATATTCATTGATGGTAAGCTGTTATAGCGGGTCAGACGCGGTGAGCCTGACTGCCATTCACTGGTCGAAAAGGCATCAAATGAAATCATATCATTCGTCTCGTTTCGTACATACCACTTACCAATGTCATCAGGGTTGGTACGGCTGCTGGCTTCACCTTGTACATAGACACGTTTGATACGGCCACGATCGATAAAGTCGTTGACGTAGCTTGAGCCCCATGCAGTCGAGATGACGCTATTGATATTACCTAGCGACAAGCCATAAGCGGCTGCTTGCTCTTGGTTGATATTGACCTTGAGCTGCGGTGAGTCTTCTTGACCGTTTGGACGTACACCAGCGACTTGATCATTCTGTCCTGCCATACCTAAGAGCATATTACGTGCTTCAAGTAGGCCATCGTGACCAAGGTTACCATTATCTTGAATCATTAAATCAAAACCACTGGCATTACCAAGCTCAGTAATGGCTGGTGGTACAATGGCAAATACTTGTGCTTCATTTATCTGAGTAAAGAAATAACCCATTGCCCGACCAGCAACGGCTTGGGCCGTATTTTCATCACCGGAACGCTTGTCCCAATCTGACAAGCGAACGAATGCGAGTCCCATGTTTTGGCCTTGACCAGCAAAGCTGAAGCCTGCAATGGTAAAGACAGAGGCAATGTTATCGGTTTCTTGAGTGTCGTAATAGTTTCTGACTTTATCGAGCACTTCTTGCGTTTCATCTAATGTCGAACCAGCAGGAAGCTGAACCAAGGTAAACATAATACCCTGATCTTCTTCTGGTAAAAACGAGCCGGGAATACGTAAGAATACCACCACCATGACGCCGATAATGGCCGCATAACCAATCAAATATAGCCATTTGAAACGAATGCTTTTACCAACAAAGCCCTCGTATGAACGACTAAGCTTAAAGAACGAGCGGTTAAACCAGCCAAAGAAGCCTTTTTGCTTTTCGTCCTTGCCCTTTTCATGGCTCTTGCCACGTTTTAGTAAGGTCACGCATAGCGCAGGGGTAAAGACAAGGGCAACCAATGCCGAGAGTACCATAGCGGTAATCAAAGTGATGGAGAACTGGCGATAAATCACACCTGTTGAGCCACCAAAGAACGCCATCGGTACGAATACCGCTGATAAAATCAGGGCAATACCAATAACGATCTTACTGATTTCCCCCATCGATTGAGTGGTCGCGTCTTTGATAGAGATATCGGGGTCTTCCTCCAAGATACGCTCAACGTTCTCTACCACGACAATCGCATCATCGACCAGCAGACCGATGGAGAGAACCATAGCAAACATGGTCAAGACGTTGATACTAAAGCCTGCAATATACAACACTGCAAAGGTACCCAAGAGTACGACAGGTACGGCAAGGGTCGGGATAATGGTGGCACGCCAGTTCTGTAAGAAAATGAACATAACGATAAATACCAACACAATCGCTTCAATGAGGGTCATAACGACTTGTTCGATAGACAAGCGTACAAAGGGTGTGGTGTCATACGGAACGACTGAGGCTAGACCAATTGGGAAGTTTTTTTCCAGCTCAGCCATACGTGCGCCGACGGCTTCACGAGTCTCAAGGGCGTTTGCGCCACCAGCAAGTGAAATACCTAAACCGGCTGCTTCTTGACCATTGTATAAAGACACAACGCTATAGTTTTCACTGCCAATCTCGACATCTGCCACATCGCCTAAGCGCACTTGTGCGCCTGAGGTATCTGTTTTTAGTAGAATGTTTCGGAATTCTTCAGGCGTTTGAAGATAGCTTTGCACCGTGACCGTAGCATTGATAACCTGTTGGTCAGTATCAGCAGGTGCTTGACCTAACTGACCGGCAGATACTTGCGCGTTCTGCGCTCGTATCGCATTGACCACATCAGAAGGCACCATGTTATAGCTACGTAGGCGTGAAGGGTCAAGCCATACACGCATCGCATAGGTAGAGCCAAAGACTTGAACTTCACCCACACCCTCTACACGACTGATCGAATCGACGACATTAGAGTTAATATAATCGGCAATATCTGCCCGATCCATGGTGCCATCTTCAGAAATAAATGCTTGCACCATCAAAAAGCTGCTAGACGATTTATTGACGTTGACACCTTGACGCTGAACAGACTCAGGCAAGGAGCTCATCGCTGCTTGCAGTTTGTTCTGTACTTGTACTTGAGCTGTGTCAGGATCTGTGCCGTTTTCAAAGGTAAGCGTCACTGAAGCGCTACCATTTGACGAGCTCGATGACGACATATACATCAGACCATCGAGGCCTTTCATACGTTGCTCAATGATCTGTACGACTGAGTTTTCGACGGTTTGTGCATTAGCACCAGGATAGCTTGCACTGACCGAAATAGTCGGCGGTGCAATACGTGGATACTGTTCGATCGGTAGATTAATAACCGATATCACCCCGATGAGCATGACCAAAATAGCCATAACCCATGCAAAAATAGGGCGATTAATAAAAAAACGTGACATAGTATATCCCTAAGTCTTCCTATCTTTGAATGGAATTAGTTAGCAGCGGTTTCTGTAGGTTTCTTAGCAGAAGTTTCGTTACCAGCTGGCTTATCCACCGTTTTTGCAGCTTGCTGAGGCGTTTTGGCGTTTGGCGTGCCTTGTCCTTTTGCAGATGGTGCTGGATTGGCGTTTTCGAGTGGCTTAGCGACTACCTCTTGTTCAGGTTTGACTTTTGAGCCGCCAATCACCACCACTTTATCACCTGCTTTTAGACCGTCAGTGACAACCCACTGTCCGTTGTAAGTACCATTAATAGTAACTGGACGTACTTGGATTTTGTTGTTTTCATCGACGATATAGACTTGCGTCTCACTCTTAGATGTACGTGTCACTGCGCTTTGCGGGACTAATGCCGCATTGGTAATGACACTTTGGGTCAAGCGGGCAGTCACATACATACCTGGCAGCAAGATGTTGTTGCTGTTTGGGAAGATGGCACGTAAGGTAACCGCGCCAGTTGACTCATCCACTTTTGCTTCAGATAGTGCAAGCTTACCGCGTACCGGATAGACCGAGCCATCCTCTAGTACCAATTCAACCGAGTTCATACCGGGCTGCGCTTTGCCTTCCGATATTTGCTGGCGCAATTTCAACAGCTCAGACGAAGACTGACTGATGTCGACATAGATAGGATCTAAGCGCGAGATAGTCACCAACGGATTGGCTTGACTGGCACTAACCAAAGTACCAGCCGTCACATTTGAGCGCTCTGTGCGCCCTGAGATTGGTGCCCGTACGATGGTACGGTTCAGATCAAGGGTACTGGACTCTAAACCTGCTTTCGCGGTTTGAATGCCCGCTTTTGCGCTTTCGATACCTGCTTGCGTTTGACCGACAGTCGCTCGTGCACTGTCTAATGCAGCTTGTGCAGTACGGACTTGCGTTTGTGCTTGATCGTATTGTTGCTTCGAGATAGCATCAATCTCCACAAGCCCTTGTAGGCGCTGGAAGTCATTAACCGCTTGAGCTAATGACGCTTGGCGACTGCCCAATTCAGCTTTGGCATTGGCATTATTGGCCAGCGATGTCTGATAATTGGCTTGCGCCTGAGCGACCGCTGCTTCACCACTGGTGATAGAGGTGGCATAGTTATCAGTATTGATACGATAGAGCGGTTGGTCTTTTTTGACGTTACCACCTTCACGGAACAATACTTCGTCAATGACGCCATTGACCTGTGGGCGAACATCAGCGGTTTGATAAGCCGCTGTACGTCCAGAGAATGTCTGTACTTGAGGTACGGTATCGAAAGTGACGGTTTGAACGTTGACGACGGCAGGCGGCATCTGCTGCTGTGCGGCAGCATCAGCGCCAGCGGCGTCCTCGTTTTTGTCACAGCCAACCAGTACAGCTCCAGATAGTACAGATGCTATTACAAGCGCAAGATAAGAGTGCTTCATCAATGTCCTCGGCAATATAAATAAATAATGACAGTATAAAAAGTGTATAAATAAATCTTAATGTATTGAATGCTTTAGGTAGTAAAGACAGGGTAGTCTTGAAGCTAAGTGCACCACCATATCTTGCACATATCGCTTTTAATAGAATCAGTTCCAATCGAACCAATTTTAGTAGTAGATTACGACTACAACATCCCGTCGCTAAGTTTACATTCTGAATTATGAGGCAAGATTTATTAGCGTTAAAGATGTAGACAAACCACAAAGTTGATTAGTAAATTTAATCGCATATTATAAACTAATGGGCTTACCCCACAGTCAAGCACTTTAGAATAGAGATTATCCAAAGAATCAGTTGCTTTATTTTTACATCCTGTGCTAAGTGCCGTGGTTACAAGCGACACACCAACGAATAACCGAAAAAGTCATCTAGAGGCTTCGATGACAAAAAATGTTAACTTTTGTTATAAAAGTCATATGAGACGGTTATTCCTACCTGTTTGACCTCAAAAATCCCATGTGCAACCAAAACCTTTATTTTAGCAACCGTTAAATGTGACCATTAAATAAATGAGCCAAAACCTGTATCGAAGACGACTTTTATAGACACAGATATGGGCACAGCGTAAATGTTAGCAGTCAGACTATAATAAACGTGCGCTGGCAAGCTCTGTTAATTGGTGCAGCCCTTGGCGATAACGATTGTCAGGCAAGGTACTTAGCGCTTGTTGTGCCAGCTTCGTTTCTTCCAAAGCGCGCAGCTTACAATAGTCTAATGAGCCAGAGGTGCGTACCAATTCGATAAGCTGCTCTGCATTGGGTGTTTTGCCCGTTTGTACAGCGACACGTAATTGCTCATAGCCTGCTTTATCACTGTCTTTTAATAATTCAAGCGCTTTAATAGTCGGTAGGGTCGGTTTGCCTTCGGCTAAATCATCACCCAAGTTTTTACCCATTAGCTCACTATCACCGCTGTAATCGAGTACATCGTCGATAATCTGGAAGGCATTACCGAAGTGCTGACCAAAATCGCCCAGCGCGGTCATATATTCTGTTTTGTCTTGCAAGATAGCTGCGCCTTGGGTCGCCATCATAAACAGACGAGAGGTTTTGCCATCGATAATATTGAGATAATCGGTTTCAGTCGCGGCAGGGTTATGCTGATGTTGCAGCTGCAATACTTCACCTTCGGCAATATCACAAGTCCCGTCTGAGAATACCTGCAGTAGTGGCAAGCTTTGAAAACCAACCAACAAGTTAAAGGCGCGGGCAATCAGATAGTCACCGACCAGTACTGCTGTGGCATTGTCCCAAGTGGCATTCGCCGTTGGCTTACCACGGCGCTGCCCTGACTCATCAATCACATCGTCATGCACTAAAGTTGCCGTATGCAGCATCTCAGTAATGGCTGCCAAATGCATGGCCTGCTGTGATGGTGCATCATTGAGCATGCGCGCACATAACAAGGTAATCAACGGGCGCATCCGCTTACCACCTGCATTAATCACATGCTGTGAGACGCTCATCACCAATTGGACTTTTGAGTTCAGACTACCGAATACTTGCTTGTCCATAATTTCAAAATCATCCGCCACGATATTTTGGATATCAGCATAGGTCAGCGTAGATTGAGAAGTAGGAGAGATGTTATCTAAATGGGTACTGGTCATAATAAATAGTCATATTAATGAAAATAAAAGGGTGGGTAATAGCCCTAATCTATAGCTAGGATAGCTACCTACCTAGGGTTATTGTCTGGCTTATAATAGCATAGCTAGGCGTCTCAATTGTTGAATAAAGTAAGACATGACGCAGAGCATCGACTCTAAAACTGCCTGTATCTCTCTATTAAATACCTTAGATTAACACACCAAGTGCAACGCTAATTAATATTATAGAACGCCTGCATAGGCGTTTTAAACCCTAAGCGTTT
>NZ_JBEOOZ010000026.1:0-36431 GCF_040309625.1 Psychrobacter sp. 78a-MNA-CIBAN-0178 | reverse complement strand
GCTCATCTAATAGCGAGAGCAGTAAACTGCCCCCTTTCTCCCGTAGGTCGTATGCGGTATTAATACGAGTTTCCCCGTGCTATCCCCCACTACTAGGTAGATTCCTAAGTATTACTCACCCGTCCGCCGCTCGACGCCTGGTAGCAAGCTACCATCGTTTCCGCTCGACTTGCATGTGTTAAGCCTGCCGCCAGCGTTCAATCTGAGCCATGATCAAACTCTTCAGTTTAATCTTGCTATGAAGCTCTTTAAAGAAGCTTCTAAACTTGGCTCATCTAATCTGGCAAAATCGCTAAAAATTATGTTCGTAATGAATTAACTTTGAGTTTTTCTGCTGTCTTAAATGATAATTTTTATAGTTAATAATCTTTCCGAAAAGAAAAGATAGTCAACTTTATTTTTTAGCATTCTGAATCAGCAAAAATCCACACAAGTTGTTCTTTAGTTATGCTTTTAAATAGTGTTCATCTACTGTCGTCCAGTAGGTGATTATATAGGGTGTCTCTTTCACCATTTAGCTCTAATCCCTTGCGGGTTAAGCTATCTAGCGAGCCGACTATCTTATCATAATGATTGGGATTGTCAAGCTTTTTTATAATTTGTTTCAGTAAGTTAGTCAGGTTATTTATATGTAATTTACATATAAGCTTTCCTGCTTTGCCTTAATGAGGTGCGTATTATAGACGCTTTATTTGGTAAGTCAAGAGGTAAATTATTTTATTTTAAAAGTAATTTATTTTGCTGATTCTCCTAAGTGGTAAACCACTTATCTAAACCGCCTTCCCTTTCGACTGGGACGCATTATACTCGGTTTGATATGAGGGTCAAGGGGATTTGTTGGCTATTTTAAAGATTATCTCGCCTTATTATTAATATCTTATATTTATCAGTCAGTTAAGATTAAAAATAGTTTTATCATGATAAGAAATAGCATTTTCTGCTTAAAATCGCTTATTTCTTCTATATAGAAGCTGTCTATATACTCTTCTTTTATACATAACGCTTTTATAGTTTACCTATCTTTTTAAAGAAGTCTTTGTAAGCAGCGACTTTCTTCTCTAACGCCAACGGGTATGCGCGCGAGGTTGACGGCAATCTATATAAGGTAAGATTGTTCACCTCGGCTTTTTTACTATGCTCGTTTTGCCATTCATAAGGATAAGCCATACTTTGATTGGTCTTAGGATATTTGGATTTGGCAGGTGGCTTAGCTAATAAATTGAGCAATACTTCTGTCGCTTTACCGCCAGTGGTAAATAAGGTTTCAACCTTTGGTACTTGTGGCAATATATTATCTAGATCAACTGGGGTGACAACGGTTAAGTTTTTATCTGAGGCATTGCCGGTCTCGCGGATAGCCTGAGTAACGGTAGGACAAGAAGCAATGCCGCGCTCGAACATAAAGGCGCGAATACGCTCAGGGTCAAAGCGCTTTTCATCACCGACTCTGAAATAATCCACATCGTCAAAAAATACCTTGCCATAAATACGCCACATATCATTATAAAAGTTCGGATAATGGAAACTCATGGCCCATTTATCAGCGGTCGGTGGAAATGTGCCCATCATCATCACGGTGGCATCGGGTGGTAACACTGGACCGAACGGATGGGTTTCTACTTCTGCTGCTCGAGCTGCGGACAATATCGAATTATTATCCATTTTATTAGCATTATTATAAGTATTGGATGGTTGTGTAGTCATAAGATTCTTCATCAGAAAAGCGGTTTTTTTGCTATCATAGCAGGCCTAAACACTACTTCATCTATCATGACGCTATTATAGTCAAACATAGTCGGTCTAAATGAAAACAGCCTTGCTACAAATGTCTTTGGCTTACTTTTAATTGAAGCATTAAGCTTACTATTGCTAGGCTAAAGATAGGGTTGAAGTGCGGTAAGTGTTTGTATCTTTTATACTAATAGCAACCGCAGTAACTGCGCAAGCATCAGACCAAAACCAAGAGAGTACTTATGAGTGACTTAAACAGCGATTTAAAAATTACGGTAATCGATCATCCACTAGTCCGTCATAAACTCAGCCTTATGCGCGAAAAAGACTGTAGTACTTATAAATTTCGTACATTGACCAAAGAGCTTGCGCGCTTGATGGCTTATGAAGCGAGCCGTGATTTTGAAATTGAAACTTTTCCAATGGAAGGCTGGTGTGGCGAAATTACTGGTGAGCAAATCATCGGTAAGACGGCGACGATCGTACCGATTTTGCGCGCAGGTATTGGCATGCTTGATGGTGTGCTCGATCTAATCCCTACCGCTAAGATTTCTGTGGTCGGTCTACAACGTGATGAAGAAACGTTGCAGCCAGTACCGTTCTTTGAAAAATTCGTGAGCCACATGGACAAACGTCCTGCACTTATCATCGATCCAATGCTAGCCACGGGCGGATCAATGGTTGCGACCATCGAGATGCTCAAGAAAAATGGCTGTACCAATATCAAAGCATTAGTACTCGTGGCTGCACCTGAAGGCGTACGCTTGGTAAATGAAGCGCATCCTGACGTGACTATCTACACTGCCGCATTAGACAGCCATTTAGATGAGCACGGTTACATCATCCCAGGTCTAGGCGATGCTGGTGATAAGATTTTTGGTAAGCAGTTATCGAATAGATAAGTTGCATTAGGGTAAATAAAGCCGTCATCAAAATTATGGCAACAGCAGACAGCATCAATAATAAGGACAGATTATGAACGTATTGATTACAGGAGCGAGCGCGGGTTTTGGTAAAGCGTTGGCAGAACGTTTGGTTGCTAACGGCCATCGCGTGATTGGTTGCGCCAGACGCCTTGATAAACTGAATGCTTTGGCAGAGACTTTAGGTGAGGCTTTTTTACCCGTGGTTATGGATGTGAGTGATACAGCTGCTATCCCGCAAACCATTGCTGACTTGCCTGATGATTTTAAACAAATCGATGTTTTGGTCAATAATGCAGGATTGGCACTGGGTACAGAGCCTGCTCACAAAGCCAGTCTTGATGACTGGATGCGTATGACTGATACCAATATTAAAGGCTTAATGGCGTTGACTCATGCGGTCTTGCCAGCGATGGTCGCTCGCGATAGGGGTTATATTATCAATGTCGGTTCGATTGCTGGTAGCTGGCCTTACTTTGGCGGTAACGTCTATGGCGCGACCAAAGCCTTTGTCAAACAGTTTAGCTTAAACTTGCGCGCGGACTTAATCGGTACGCAAGTGCGTGTGACCAACCTCGAACCGGGCAATGTCGCAGGCACTGAATTTTCAAACGTGCGCTATCATGGCGATGACGATAAAGCTGCCAAGGTTTATGATGGCTTTAAAACCATGAGCGGTGACGATATTGGCGATATTTTATTGTGGTTGATTGAATCGCCTGCCCATATTAACGTCAATCGCTTAGAAGTCATGCCAGTGGCACAAACTTATAATGGTTTGACGATTGCTAAGCAAGACTCTTAAACGTTTAGCAAAGCGTTTGGCTCATTAACGTAATTCATAATATCGAAGCAACATAGTCTCATCTATGTTGCTTCTTTTTTTGCTGATGACATTCTCTTCATTGACCAAGCGCAACTCCTGAAAATCTAAAATCAGAACCTCATTGCGCGTGCGCTCACTGGTGCGCTTGTTGTGACGTATCGGAAATCCAACTACCTGCCTACCGACGACAGTTATCTGATTAATCACTACTTCTAAATGATTCATGACAGATTTTTGATGAGCGTGCTGCGCATTGATGACTGCTGTAGCAGGATTCACAGTTACGGTTAACAGCTTATCTAAGCGCGCACTTTTTGGCATATTTCCTGCCAAAAACAACGTCTGCGCCAGTGGTAAATACTGAGCATGACGTATCAACTCTCGGCGAAATAACGCTGGCATATCCGCATTAAAACTGTCTTCTGTCTGCCGATAAAAAGCAATAAAGTTGCGCTGCAGATAACCGCCAAATACCGTAAAGTTAATCCACTGTTGATAGATATCATTGGCCAGCAAGTGCTGAGTAAAAGCCTTGGTATCTGGTGTGATATTACCCATTAACATCGCTATCAATAAGCTGTGCGCATCGGTAAATGTCTGCTGCTCCCAAACTTGCGGGTAAAGGCTGCTATCAAGTGATGCCAACGTCGGTATGCTCATAAAGCATCATCCCTTTATTGTTTTATTTCAAGTTTAGATAGTGGCTGTTAATCACAAGCGCCACTTACTGTCTATTCATTTTATGCTATGGTCAGCTTAGCTGTGTTTGATTAATACAAGTTTTATTAGCACAGATTTTACTATAGCAAGCTATCATCGATAAGATAAAAATGTTTTATGTTGAATGTTCAACACGCCCTAATTAATTACAATATATATGACGGAAATACGACGCTATGATGACTAATTTAATGACGTTGCCCAGTCGCTACCAGTCGCGTTACCAGTTGCAAACGCTGACCGTTACTGCTGCCGACGGTACCTCGCTGCCCGTTTCAGTCATTGGTCAAGGTACGCCAGTGCTCATGCTGCATGCCTATGGCATGGATGCCCGCGAGTTCTTACCTTTTATCTTGGCACTAACTGGCAAATATACTTTTTATTTGCCACATCTGCGTGGTTTTGGTGCTGCAAAAGAACTCAGAATGGAAGAGTTTGATTTTGTCCGTCAATATGCGGATGATGCCAATGCTGTGATTGAGCAAATTTGTGAATGGTGTCATGTAGAAGCTTTGCCAGTGGCAGCTATTTCGATGGGCGCGCAAGTTATGTGGGCTTATTTTGAGCGTTTTGGTGCCTCAAGAGTCAGTCGCTATCTTAATATTGATCAAAATCTAGCGATTCATAATCAAGATGACTGGCAAGGAGGACTATTTGGCACACGGCAACAAGAAGTGTTCGATATCTTTCAAGAAGTAATCGATCTGACCTTACCTTATGCAGACTCTAATAGCTTTACCCATCTGCCCTTTGCGCTTAAGCGCCATGCAACCGATGTCGAAAGGCTGTTTTCTTTATTATCCGTTAATCGCACGCGCTCAAAAGCCTTTATACAAACGATGACTCATAAAAACGACCACACACTCGCGCTTTACGACCACAGCATTTGGCATCAAAAAATGCGCTGCTTGCAAGCCTATTTGGTCTTACCTTACGATTTTCGCGGTGCCATAGATAGAGTGACTATTCCTGTGGTCAATCTCATCGGTGGTCGCTCTAAGCTTTATGATCCCAAATGGCAGCAGAAGATTACCCAAATGCTGCCTAACGCCACTGAAGTTATTTTGCCACGCGCGGGTCACGCCATTCCTTTGGATGAGCCGATTGGATTTTATCGAGTGTTAAAGCACTTTTTACAAGAGTAACTGCGCCCTTAAAAGCTCACAAAAAAAACGCTATAACCCACACTAGGACTGTACAACCCTTTATAGTAATGGCTCAAGACTCCTCTTATAATAAAAAGCTGACGTTAGCTGCGTAAGCGCATTAGCGTTAAAGTAAAATATTTTGGTGGTGTTCTAAAAAGTATGCTGGCATTAGACGTAGCCATAATTGACATAAAAGAACACCAAATCAAACACCTTAAAGTGATTATCAAGCTTCTTAGAGAAACAACAGGTTTTTCTAACCGCCCGACGCAATCGGTGTCTAAGACGGCAGTTATTACCTTCAATGCCTACCGTATGAGATTTGCCAACTCGTTTGTGATCAAGTTTAAAGGCGGTTATAAAACTGTCCCAGTTATCCATGCTAATCGAGTCATAGCTGACTGTAAGCTGCTTAAGACGCGCTCTTAACTTCTTAGCCGTTTTTAAGTCACGTCTGCCCCAAACATAAGCAACAATCTCATTGGTAGCACGGTCATAAGCATAAATAAGCCAAACTTTACGCTTTTTGCGATACACGTAAGTCCAGAATTCATCAACCTCTAAGCGTTCATAGTAGCGCTTCTTAGGCGCGATCTTATAAACAGATGAGCCTATGGTACTAAGCACTTTTCCAATACTGACTGAGGCCATAACCGCTATGTCTCTAACACCGCAACCATGAACCGTCATTAGCCGTATTTTATCTTCTATTTGGGAGTGACAACCTTGGTAGGTTAAAGCATGATCACCAATGAATTGACGTTTGCAGTCCTTACACTGGTAGTTTTGCTTACCATAGCTTTTTATGCCATTTTTCTTTAAACTGGGACTGTGACAGTCGGGGCAGCTGATATCTATTTGTGTCTTCATAACCTTAAATATATCATCTTGCTTTGGCTGTCACCCTCCTTTTATCTCCTCAGCATACTTTCTGACACACCACCAATATTTTTAATAATAATTCTAAAAGGAACAATGTATGCCTTACGTTAGCGTTGCACAGCAAGACAATCAAGCTGTCGATTTATATTATGAGGTCTAAGGTAGCGGCAAACCTGTGGTATTAATCCACGGTTGGCCGCTTAGCGGACGATCTTGGGAGTCGCAATTGATGGCGCTCGTTGCAGCTGGTTATCAAGTCATTACTTATGATAGACGCGGCTTTGGTCAATCGTCTAAGCCATGGGAAGGTTATGATTACGATACCTTAGCGCAAGATCTAAAAGGCTTGATGGATGAGCTGGATCTGCAAAATGCTACTATCGTTGGCTTCTCTATGGGTGGCGGCGAAGTCGCTCGCTATCTAGGCAACTTTGGTTCAGAACGCATTAGCAAAGCGGTACTCGCCTCTTCTGTTCCACCTTATCTGTTCAAAGCTGATGATAATCCTGATGGGGTCTTAGCAGAAGCAGATATTCAAGCATTCTTAGATGGCGTCAGCGGCGATCGTATTGCCTTCTTAAACGACTTTACCAAGAATTTCTTTACGCCAGCAGAGGGTAAGCTACTAGTTAGCAAACCAATGCGTTTATATAACCGCGATATCGCCTCGTTTGCTTCAGCAAAAGCGACTTATGATTGCGTTAAATCCTTTGCTTATACCGACTTCCGTGATGATCTGAAGAAATTCGATGTGCCAACCTTAGTTATTCATGGCGATGCCGATCAAATCGTGCCACTTGAAGCTAGTGGTCAACGCTCGCACGATATGATTAATGATAGCCAATTACATGTGGTTAAAGGTGGCCCACATGGCATTAATGTCACTCATAAAGATGAATTTAATAAGGCTTTGATTGACTTTTTAAATAGCTAATGATCATTTGATAGACATAAAAAAGGCGACCTTGATGGGTCGCTTTTTTATTTGCTCAATGGATTTTAACCAAGTTGATTCATTAATCCGCTAATGATTTAATAAGCTCAAAGCGTGGTATGACTTTGCTATCGACTTCAACGGTTTCCGCAAACATGCCTAAAGGTCTGACCCAAACGCCATATTCGCCGTAAAGACAGCGATAAACCACTAGCGGTTCTTCGGTTTCTGAATGCTGCGCGGTATGCAAAACTTGGTAAAGACTGCCTTTATAGTGGCGGTAAATGCCTTGGGGGATGGTTTGGGTCATAAAATCATTTTCTCATTAAATTTTATTGATTCCGAGGTAATTAAATAAATCTAACCATGTATAACATATTATGCTTTTATATTTACATGTATCAGGTATCTTTATGTCACCTACTAATTCTTTAGATATATCTTTGTTAAACCCTTGCTCACTTGTCAAAACACAAGCATTTTTGCTTATAGCAACAGCTATATTAGATAGATCATTACTAATCCCATTAACCTTCTTTAAACGCCTCTCTACCTTCATGTTCTGAAAGAATGGTAATTCTTCAATCATTTGATTTTGTAGAGATAAAAGTTGAGTTTGATATGTCGTCTTTCTTATTACTTCAATGTTGAATGATTTGAAAAAATCATCCAAAACTATAGGTGAATACCCATCGAAAAGCGCTACTCGACCGTAAATTTCCTGTCTAATATCTTCAGAAACGACAAATTTAATAAGTCCAGCAGATATCGAGTTTAAAAGCGAATCCCAAATTGTTTTGAATATTTCAATAGGATAATATCGATAGCAAATATCAATAATAGCATTAGTATCTAAACAGACTCTTATCATCAAGAAAACGCCTTATCTTCTAAGTACTTCAAATCCTCAATACGATTAGGAATTCTCAGCAAGTCCATTGCAGAGTTAATAGTTAGCTCTTCTTTCCAAATAGCTGAAAATACTTGCTGTAAATAAACTTTACCAAAATGATTATATGTGGTGTGTCTCTTCTTAACCCCAAAACCTCCAGAGTTTTCAACTTGAAGGCTTTTTAGGTAGTCTTCAAGCTCTATTTGTTTTACTAAACCTAATTGTTTAAGCTGAATAGCAACAGCTGGTCGACTAGCCTTAGTAACCTTTCGAATTGCTAGTATGTTCTCACTTAGAGATAAGTTCGAAGAGTAATATTTATAGACAATTGAACTAGGGACTAAAACATATCCTGCAACCTCATTACAATAAACCTCTTCAGTATAGTTAGAATATATCAAGTTGCCGTCCAAAGCACTTTGCTTCAAACCTAAATGTACCAGTTCGTGTATTAGAGTAAAAAGTCGACGTGCGGGTGACTGTCCCGTAGTTAAAATCACTATGATAGGTAATTTATCATAGTACAAAGACATACCTTCTGAGCTTAAAGAAGGATTTGATTTCTCTAAAACAATTACATCATTTTTTTCCACTATAGTACGCCAAGACTTATAATAATCAGAGCCTGACTCTAAAAGATTTTCTTCCTCTAAATTTAAGAAATCTATGATTAATTGTGCATCGTGCTGTGCATTACTTCCTAAGAGATTTAAACCAAAATTACTTATATTTTCATCTAAAGACTCATAAATACTTAATAGATTGTCTCTGTCGATATATGCTTCCTGAGCTACTTTTTGGAATTGATAACTTTGCTCTTCATCTTCTCCTGATATATCTTCATACTTATTTCTAAAATCAATGACTTTAGGTAATTCACGACTAATGACTGAATCAAAAGTTAAATAAGAAACTGGTACTAGAAGTATGTCAGCTAATTTATTGAGCTGTTTAATTGTGAAAACATTATTCTCGACCTCAGCACTTTCAATTTTTTTAGAAGGAATGGAGGTTTTTTTGGCAAGCAAATCTACAGATAGCGACATCTGTTGTCGGTAATGACTCAATGCTATTGGAGAATGTCTCACTAATTGACGATTTGTCATAACTTCCTAGAATATCCTTTTAGAGTTAAACAAGGCTATAATTAATATTATAGCCCTATTTTAAATTAAACTTTATAAAAGAATTGTCTTTAACCTAACCCACCGTCACTTTTGCATAAGCCTTTTTACCCGCCTGAATAACAGCAGTCTGACCCGACGTTAAACTAAAGCCTGCATCGACGACTTCACCGTCTACTTTCACCGCGCCACGTTTGACCATGTCTTTGGCGGCTGAGTTGTTTTTGGCAAGTGCTGCTTGGTTCACTATTTGGGTGATAAATAGCGCCTCTTGACCTTCCAAATCCAGCATGATTTCTGGTAAATCAACAGGCAACTCGCCATCAGCAAGCACATTACCTGCTGACTTGTGTGCATTGGCAGCGGCATCAGCATCATGAAAACGCTCAATGAGTTCTTCAGCAAGAATGCGTTTGATCTCTTGTGGATTACGACCGTTTTCCATCTCTGCCATTAAGACTTCGACAGCTTCCATTGGCTTAAAGCTTAAAAATTCAAAATAGCGACGAATCAAAGTATCTGGCATTGAGAGGATTTTTTGGTACATCGTGCCGGGTGCGTCATGGATGGCGACGTAATTATTTAAAGATTTAGACATTTTATTGACGCCGTCCAGCCCTTCTAGAATTGGAACGGTAATACAGACTTGCTGCTCTTGCCCATAACGACCTTGCAGCGTACGACCCATCAACAAGTTAAAAGTCTGATCGGTACCACCAAGCTCGACGTCCGCTTTTAGGGCGATAGAATCATAACCTTGCACTAAAGGATAAAGAAACTCATGGATAGAAATAGGTGTTTGCGACGCATAGCGTTTAGAAAAGTCATCACGCTCAAGCATACGTGAGACGGTTTGCTGGCTGGCCAGCTGAATCATATCAGCGGCTGACATGTCATTAAACCATTCGGAGTTAAAGACCACACGCGTTTTTTCTTTATCTAATATTTTGAATACTTGTTCAGCATAAGTCGTCGCGTTGGCTTTGATTTGCTCGTCAGTCAATGGTGGACGCGTAGAGTTTTTACCAGAAGGATCGCCAATCTTGGCGGTATAATCACCAATTAAAAAATAAATTTCATGACCCAAATCTTGAAAATGCTTGAGCTTATTAATCAAAACCGTATGACCCAAGTGCAAGTCTGGGGCAGTAGGATCAAAACCTGCTTTGATACGTAGCGGACGGTTTAGTTTAAGTTTGGCAACTAAATCCTCTTCAGATAGGATCTCTTGCGTACCGCGCTGGATAAGGGCAAGTTGTTCTTCTAGGGTGTAGGTTTGAGTGGTCATGAGGATCTCTTTATGGTCTTTATTGAAAGGGTAGAGCGTTTGGGCTATTTAGAATTTCGTAGCCAGCAAAAAATGTTAGAATTTGGCAGATATACTAGCGTTTTTTAAGGAAAATTGCCATGAGTAAGCCTCGGTCAGCGATTGATAATAAAAATAACGATCTTTCAGATTCAAATATACATGAAAATTCAGATGCTTTATCGCTCGCCGAAACCCTTGAACAGACGGTATTCGAGAGCTTCGATGAGGGTTTATATATCGGCATGATGTCGGGTACCAGCTTAGATGGTATGGACGCCGTATTGTGTCAATTCAGTAATGATAGTAGTGCTGAAGAAGATAGCCAAGCACCGATGCGACTGTTAGCAACTCATAGCCAAGACTTCCCGCCACGACTGCGCGAAGTGTTATTGGCCTTATGTCAGCCCAATGGTGTCAAGGAATTGATAGCCAGCGATGCTGAGCCCAACAGTGAAAGCCATAGCGAATTGGAGTGGTTCGGTTGGGCAAGCCGCGAGTATGGTGAGTTTGCCAGCGAGGTGGTCAATACTTTATTAACACAAGCAGATATCGACGCAGAGTCAGTGCTAGCGATTGGCTGTCATGGGCAGACCGTGCGTCATCGTCCACAGATGGGCTTTAGCTTACAATTGGTCGATGCCAATATTATCGCTGAGCGTACGGGCATTAGCGTGGTCA
Source organism: Psychrobacter sp. 78a-MNA-CIBAN-0178 (assembly GCF_040309625.1). Classification (NCBI taxonomy): domain Bacteria; kingdom Pseudomonadati; phylum Pseudomonadota; class Gammaproteobacteria; order Moraxellales; family Moraxellaceae; genus Psychrobacter; species Psychrobacter sp. 78a-MNA-CIBAN-0178. Next base: position 25,264 of record NZ_JBEOOZ010000026.1, on the reverse strand, counting down.
GTGATTTTCGCCGCCGTGATATGGCGGTCGGTGGTCAAGGTGCACCCTTGGTTCCGGCTTTCCACCAAGCCTTATTTGCCACGCCTGATAGTACGCGAGTGTTATTAAATTTGGGCGGTATTGCCAATATTACCGTCTTACCAGTCAATGATAAGCCGGTAAATGAGGCTGTTATTAATAATAATGCTGTGATTGGTTATGATACGGGTCCTGCCAACCTATTATTGGATGCATGGGCAGCATTGCACACGGGTAAAGATTATGACGCTGGTGGCGCTTGGGCGCAGTCTGGACAAATTATCGAGCCGCTACTCAATCAATTATTAGCCCATCCGTTTTTTGCAAAACCTTATCCGAAAAGCACGGGGCGTGAGGACTTTAATTTAGCTTGGCTACAAGCTGAGCTGCAGACGTTCGAGCAGACCACTGTCGATACCCGCTATGCAGCAGCCGATGTGCAAGCGACTTTAACCGAGTTGACCGCTATCAGCGCCAGTAGCCAAATCACCCAATTTATCAAAAATAATAAAAACAGTGCAGTTTATGTCTGCGGTGGTGGTGCCTTAAATGACTACCTAATGAGCCGTTTGCGCACGCATTTGCCTCAGTGCAGTGTGGAAACTACAGCCAGCTTAGGACTAGAGCCTACATGGGTAGAGGCCGTTGCTTTTGCTTGGTTGGCACGGCAGACCTTGATGGGTGAAACGGGTAACTTGCCTGCAGTAACTGGCGCGAGTAAAAATGTGGTGTTGGGACAAGTGTGTTTTGCATAGTCTACTGATTTTAGTTTACATGCGTGCACTTATGTGTTTTATAATGGCTTCTGAAATAACATCCTCTTAGGACCGTAAGTACAGGATATATCGCATGAGTCAACACAGCAGTTCAACCACTTCGCAAGCTGATCAAGTTAGCGCAACCTCGGCGCACAAACCGCGTCATAAGCCGCCCCACTATGAGCGCTCTGATGAGTTGCGCGTGGTGGTTACTGGCATAGGTGCCATTACGCCACTGGGTCTGGACGTTGACAGCTCGTGGACGAAATTGCTCAATGGCGAGAGTGGTATTACCCCAATTAGCCACTTTGATACGACCGGATATCGTGCGCAAATCGCTGGTGTGGTCAAGGACTTTGACGCCAAACAATATATGAATGCCAAAGACGCCCGCCGCTATGATGAGTTTATTCATTATGGCATCGCTGCCTCTAGCATGGCATTACAGAACGCGGGCTTTATCGACGAAGTCAGCGCTGCTGACGCCCCTGTGCAAGGCGTGGATCAAGAGCGTTTTGGCATTATTTTAGGCTCAGGGATTGGTGGTATACAAACCATCGAAAACAGCCGTGATACCTTACGTGAAAAAGGCGCTACCAAAGTCTCACCCTTCATTATCCCTGGCTCTATTGTCAATATGGCAGCAGGATTGGTCGCGATTAAACATACCTTAAAAGGCCCAAATCTCGCGACGTCGACTGCCTGTACGACCGCCACTCATGCTATCGGTCTCGCTGCGCGCTTAATCGCCTACGGTGATGCCGATGTCATGCTGGCAGGGGGCAGTGAAAAAGGCTCTAGCCCACTGGGCATAGCAGGCTTCGGTGCCATGCACGCCCTCTCTACTCGCAACGATGAGCCGACCAAAGCCTCGCGTCCATTTGACAAAGATCGTGACGGTTTTGTGCTCGGTGACGGCGCAGGCGTGGTAGTGCTAGAAAGCCTTGCTCATGCCAAAGCGCGCGGTGCCACGATCCTCGCCGAGCTGGTAGGTTTTGGTATGAGCGATGATGCCAGCCACATTACCGCGCCACCAGAAGATGGTAGCGGCGCGGCACGAGCGATGAAAAACGCTTTAAATGATGCAGGCATTGAGCCTGCCGCCGTTGGCTATGTCAATGCTCATGGTACCAGCACCCCTGCTGGTGACGTCGCTGAATCAATTGCTATCGAAACGGTATTTGCGCCCGTCAAGGACAGCATTTTGGTCAGCTCAACCAAATCCATGACCGGTCATTTGCTAGGTGCTGCTGGTGGTGTCGAAGCGATATTTACTGTCCTTGCCCTGCAACATCAGCATATACCGCCAACCATTAACTTGGACAATGTCGAAGATAACTGCAACCTTGATTACGTGGCTAACCAATCACGTAAAGTTGAAAATCTGCAATATGCGGTGTCCAATAGCTTTGGCTTTGGCGGCACCAATGGCTCGTTAGTATTTGCGCGCTGGCCAGTTCAACCCTAAAGCGAAAAAGAACGCCTAAAAGCGTGTGAGGCAATCCATTGTAACCTTGGTGTCAGATTTGCTACGTTTGTCCACTTGCAGCCCCTTATCGTACTTGCGTATGATAAGGGGTAATTTTTGGAACATTTATGGAAGATACCATGTCAAGCTACTCATTTTCCCATCAGTTTTACCAGCGCTGGACGTGTGCGCCTGAGCCTATTCGCGCAGCCATTACCCAAGAGCTAAAGGATATCACCACCCTCTTACAAACCGAGACGCCGTTTGAGAGCTTTGTTTTTAGCACCCATGATCTAGATGCGCATGTCGATGAGCTTTATGAAAATCATGAAGCCGAGCAAGCGATTGCCCAAGCCATCGCCGACAAACAAGCGCAAGTGCGCGCCGCTGCTGAAAAAGAACGTCTCGAAGAAGAACAAAGAATCAAAGCGGTAGAGGATGCTAAGCTCAAAGAAGAGGCAAAATTAAAAGAAGAAGCCCGACTGCATGAAGAAGCAAAAGCTGCACAAAAAGAACAACTGAAAAATGAACAGCTAGTAGCCGATAAAAATAGCCTTGATAATAAAGTTGCCCCTACCGATAGCAGCCAGACAAATACTGATAACAATACTGCCAATAGCGCTGCAAATAATTCTTCTGAAAGCACAGTCGCCGAAGAATCAGATGCTGCAAAAAATGACGCTGTTAACGATACTCTTAGCAAAAACGATGATGGCATCAAAAATAATAATGACATTAAAAATGACAACAGTATCAAAGCTGTCAATGATAAAGCCAGCGCCGCCATCAAACTGGCATTAAAAGATGCAAAACTAAGCGCAACGCATCAAGAATTGATCCGTGAACTTGAGATGCAGATTGATGACTATCTCAGTGAGCAAATGATGTTGATGTCTGAAAATCTAAAATCTTGGCTACGTGCTGAGATGACTCAACATTTGGGTGAGCAAGATAAATCAGTAACTCATAAAGATGCGCAAAAAAGTTAAATATAGCATCTGGATAATAAACGGCATCTGGATAACAGCACCTAGTCAATAATCCGTATTCAGGTAATAAGTAGTATTCACGTAAGAAAAAGCCCCGTAAATCGTTTATAGGGCTTTTTTTATTTCAGGTTGGTAGTTGCAAAGCTTGTATAGTCAAGGAATTTCAGAATCGCTACAAGGCGACTGACCGCAGATAGTACACTGAGTACATCTAGGGCGGGTAACACCGTAGCGGTTTAAAAGTGCTCTGACTATAATTAGATAGCTTGTGTACGCTCAGTTAACCACTCTAATGCCGCACCATCAACACGGTCTTTTAGCTCAGCAAAGACTTGGCTGTGATATTCATTCAGCCAATCAATCTCTACTTGATCCAACAATGACGGCTCAATCAGACGGGTATCAATGGGGCAGTAAGTCACTGTTTCAAAGTTAAGGAAATTACCGAATTCCGTTTCTACTGGCTGAGCAACCCGTTTATTTACCATCAAGTTTTCGATACGAATACCGTATTTACCTTCACGATATAAACCCGGCTCATTACTCGATATCATACCCTCTTTCATCGCCCGCTCTTTTGGCGTGCTGGCACTATAAGCAATGACTTGCGGGCCTTCATGGACGTTTAAGAAGTAACCAACGCCATGACCAGTACCATGACCATAGTCCATCTGTGCCTGCCATAATGGCGCACGGCAAATCGCATCAATCAGTGGTGAAGCAATGCCATCAGGGAAATGCGCTTTTGCTAAGGCAATATGGGCTTTGAGCACGGTGGTAAAGTCACGCTTGTGCTCGCTGCTTACTTTGCCAATACCGACCACGCGTGTGATATCGGTGGTGCCGTTTTGATACTGCGCCCCTGAGTCAATCAGTAATAAGCCGCCCTCGCCCTCAGCGACGTCAAGGTAGCTGAACTTTTCTGGCGTCGCACGGTAATGTGGCAATGCCCCGTTTTCATTAAAACCTGCAATCGTTGGAAAGCTTGGCGATACATAATGTGGCTGCTGACTACGTACCTCAATCAGCATGCTATCGACATCAAGCTCACTTAAACGCTCGCCATCTGCTAGACGCTGCTCAAATGTGGCAAAGAATTCACTTAATGCAGCGCCATCTTGACGCATGGCTTCACGTACATGATCGATATCGGCGTCAGACTTAACCGATTTTAGCAACGTGCTCGGTGCCATTTGCTCGATAAAGCCCACATCGTCTGCCATCCTTGATAGTGTACCCACTGCGACTTTGCTTGGGTCTAATAGCAGCAAATCTTCTGGTGTCAGGGCGCCCAATGCCTCTTGTACCGCTTCATAATCAGCAAGGGCAATACCTCTGTCTTTTAGGCTCTTAGCGATGTCAGCACTGACTTTATTATTATCGACAAACAACGTTGCTTTGTCTGCACTAATCAGCATATGGGATAAGAACACAGGATTATAATCGACGTCAGCGCCGCGTAAGTTGGTCAACCAAGCGATATCATCTAAGCTGGAAAGCAAATGATGCGTTGCGCCTGCATCCGCCATACCGGCACGCACGGCAGCAAGTTTTGAGGTAGCGGACTGGGCGAGAAACTGCTCATCGTGGGCATACAACTCTGCTGATGGCAGCGCTGGACGATCACTCCATACTTCTGTCAATACGTCACGCTCAGTGATCAAGGTAATGTCGTTAGCATCAAAGGCGTCTAGCAGCTTATCTTGCTCGGCGATAGACAGCACATTGCCATCGACTGCTACGCTATCACCTTCTTGTAAATGCTCGGCGAGCCAATCGATATGATTTGGTTTACCAGGCGCGAGCCTTTCTAAGCTGATACCTGTGCCTTCTAATTGATCAGCGGCGTGCACCCAATAACGACTATCGGTCCACATGCCAGCAAAATCAGCGGTAACGACGAGCGTGCCAACAGAGCCTGTAAATCCTGACAACCATAAACGGGATTGCCAATATTCTGGTAAGTATTCAGATAAATGCGGATCAGCAGAGGGGACGATAATCGCAGTAAGGTCTTGGGCAACTAAGCTTTTGCGTAAACTATCGATACGATCATGAATGGTTTGTTTATTCATTGAATGTGTCCTTATTGATTTTGGAGAAATTAGATGTAAAAAATACTACTGTGAGGCGACTATGGATAGCCGTCTTATTTGGGCGTTTAAAATCGCTTTAAAGTTTAATTAAATGATCAGTACTTGAATCAGCCAAATTCAATAGTTTGAGAATTAAAATGTTGTAAAAAGTCAGATGCCAAATATATGAGGCCAATTATTATTTCAGCAAAATAGCATTACAGTAGAACATCATTAGATGTCTGGGCAGATAACAGGCTTTCAATGGCCGAAGAGAAATATCTCACCGAATGAAACAATAAAACGTGCTACCAGCAATGGTAACACGTCTCATCCTCTGTCATTGACTTGTGCGCTACACTCGCTCAATGACTTATTGAAAACCCTATTGATTAGCTGACTTTATCGGCGCGCTCACTTTTCTGTAGCATGTTATTAATAGGCTTCGCTAATACCAGTAATAAGGCAGCCGTAACAACCAATAAAATTGTCATCGTCGTAAACAGATCTGGTAAGCCTTCAATCTTATCCGCTGAGACATTGCCACCGAAAAATGCGGCAACCAAATTACCCATGGCTAAAGAAGCAAAGAAAAGTCCCATCATCTGCCCTTGCATCCCTTTTGGGGCAAGCTTAGTCATTGAAGACAGACCTACAGGACTAAGTGCCAGTTCACCAAGGGTGAGTAGTAGCAAACTACCTACCAACCACAAAGGTGATGCCAACCCACTATCATTGGTCAAAATACTTTTCGAGGCCACAATCATCAAGCCAAAACCTGCAGCGGCAAGTAACATACCAAGAGCAAATTTCACCATACTACTAGGTTCAACACCTCTATTACCAAGCTTAACCCAGATAATACTGACGATTGGCGCTAGCAGTAGAATGAACAAAGGATTTAATGATTGGAACCAAATACTCGGTATCTCAAACCCCAAAACATCCAAATCTGTATAACGGTCAGCAAATAAGTTAAAAGACGTCGGCTGCTGCTCAAAACTTGACCAAAATAGCGTTGAGCCGATAATTAAAATAAAGCAAATCAATAGACGCAGCTTATCGGTTTTATCAAGCCTAGGTGAGATGAACATAATGGCAAAGTACAGTATCACTACACCTGCAATGATATAAGTCATATACTCCGCCACCATCTGCGGTTGAAACGGCATCAGACCTGTAGAGACTAAAACGACGACTGCCACTAGCAACGCTAAGAATCCAGCGACCCAGCGGCCTATATGTTTATAACGGTCATTGGAGCGCTCCCACTCAGGCGTGATGCCTTTCGCTTGCGCATAGTGTGTTAGCGTTTTTTGAGCAGAAAAACGGTAGATGAGTAGTGAGACCAACATCCCAAGACCACCAACACCGAAGCCAACGTGCCACATACCTTTTTCTTTAAAGATACCGACGATGAGTGCGGCTAATAATGCGCCGATATTGATACCCATATAAAATAAGGTAAAACCACTATCACGACGTACATCACCTTCAGAATACAACGCCCCAACCATCACCGAAATACAGGTTTTAAATAGTCCTGAACCCATAACAATACACATCAAGCCGACGAAAAACAGCGTCATGCCAAATAATGCGGAGAGCGCAATACATAAGTGACCAAGGGCGATAATGATACTACCCCACCACAAAGCACGCTCCTGACCTAGCCAATTATCGGCTAACCAACCGCCCGGTACTGCTGCTAAATATAGCGAACCCGCAAAAATACCATAAATGGCCGATGCGGTAACATCATCAAAACCAAAACCACCGCTGCCTACCGTCGCCACCATAAATAGTACGAGTAGTGGGCGAATACTATAATAAGAAAAGCGCTCCCACATTTCCGTAAAAAATAGCGGACGTAATGGTTTTGGATGTCCCATAAAGCCGTTGTCTAGCGCTTCCAGTTCAGCAGCACCAACCCCTAACTTTGATTCTCTGCTCATACATTTATTCCTTTAAATATCATATTAGTGATGACCAACTACCCAATTACGCAGATGAACGGTCATATAGGCGGAACATTGTTTCACTTGGTTATAACCAAGTAAAGAAAAAGTTGGCTAATAATTACACAAATACCCATAAAAAAACTCGCTCTTAAGCGCTAAGAGCGAGTTTTTGTTGGGATTATCAATGAAGAAATGCGGTCAACTGTTTTATAGAGCACTAATAATAAGACTAGCCATTCTTGAAAACGCTGTTTGTCAAAAGTTGCTCTGCAAAATTAATCTTATAAGAATAGCATTCAGTATAGGTAAGGACACGCTTATTCTGCGGTTGTTGTCTCTTCGGTATTACCAGCGTCTAGGTCGCCATCAGCTTGTTCTGCGCTCAAGTCAGCATCGCCAACAGCGGCTTGGTTTACCGTACCTGATGCTGATGCCGTACCTGCTTCCGCTGTCACTACCGCGCCACTCGTATCTGCAGCTGGTGTGACCGTTGCATCAGCAGCCGTAGCCGGTGCTGCTGTATCAGTGCCTGCTTCTACTGGCGCTGCTGCGCTATCGGTCTCAGCGGGGGCTGCGTCTTCAGTAGCACTCGCGGCGGCTGTATCAGTGGCAACAGATTCTTCTGCCGTCTCAGCCGTAATGTGCTCTCCTGCTGGGCGCAAGAATGCTGAAACACCAATGAGTAAGACGATACCTAAAAATAAGGCAACACCGCCTAAAGCAAATAAGAACTCTTTCTTAGGGTTGTTTTCGACAATATGTTCTGACATACCTTATCCACCTTACACAAAATATTTGAAATATTTGGCTATTATATCGCAATTTATGTCGATTTGTTAAAACCCTTAACGATTTAAAGGGTTTATTATCGAATAAATCATTCAAATTAGCATTTGCTAGTCTGATTCATTAGCTGACCGAACGGCTTCGAGGGGTCGCGCGCTTGCCAAGATAGCTCAATAACAATAGGAGCGCTATAATGAACAAAATCGGGTAGTTACCAAAACGCATGAATGGTGTATTACCCACCCGTGCCTGAATATCACCGCGTAGTACCGTCCGTTCAAACTGCGGGGCACGCTCTACAATACGGCCCTTATGGTCGATGATAGCGGTCACACCAGTGTTGGTCGCTCGCATAAACCAGCGACCATTCTCAAGCGCGCGCATTTGTACCATTTGTAGATGTTGCAGTGGACCCGCCGAGGTGCCAAACCAGGCATCGTTTGAGATGGTCAATAAAAAGTCGGTTCCAATCGCATTTTTACGCGTGGTATCGGGATAAGCAACTTCATAACAAACGGCCGCGCCCAAGTTGTGCCCACGTACACGCAGTGGTGACTGATTGTCGCTACCGCGACTATAGCTCATAATCTCTTGGCTACCAGCTAAGTTGGGTAAAATATCAAGCAGACCTTCAAACGGAATATATTCACCAAAAGGTACTAGCCGTTGCTTTTTGTACATGCCCTCTGCATCCGCACCTAACGCAATAACACTATTATAAAACGGTGGGTATTTATCCGTGCTCGGATCAAATGCTGCTTCATCCTTGTAAGGAATACCGGTGACCCACGTGGTATTGGTGGCTTTGGCCATTTTTACCATTTCACTGATAAACCCTACAGCTTCGGTCTGAAACATTGGAATCGACGATTCAGGCCACAGAACAATGTCACGTCCCCACTCAGTACGCGTCAAGGTTGCATAGATTTTTAAGGTTTCTACTTGATACTCGGTCAGCCATTTTAGATCTTGCGGAATATTGCCTTGAACCAGTGATACCGATAAATCAGGCGTGCCTTTAGGTTTCGTCCATTGTGGATTTATCAACCATAACGAGACGCTAAGCACCAGCAAGGCAGCCGTCGCAATCATATAACCACCACGGCGACGCAACAGCTCAACGGCACTTGCCGCTAACAGGATGGCGACAAAAGAGACAGCAAATACGCCGGCAACGGGTGCTAATGACGACAGCCAATATTGCTCGGTAAAGGCGTAACCGACGAACAACCACGGGAATCCAGTGAACAGCCAAGTCTTCATCCACTCTTGCAACACCCAAAGCGCTGCAAAAGCCAAAGGCTGCTTGCCAACCAGTCGATTAAAAATCAACGCCAAAAAGCCATGAAACAAGCCCATGCCCAGACCCATCAGCGCAATCATAATCAACGCCAGCCATGCGGGCGTCGCCCCATAGACATGGATGGACGTATAGAGCCAAAATGCACCCACGCACCATAGCCCCGTGCCGTATGCTTGACCGATAAAAAAGGCTCGGCGACCTGTCATCTCAGGCATCAATAGCGCGTATAAGATAGCGGGCGATACCAGTGCTACTGGCCAAATACCATAAGGCGCGAGCGCAAAAATAAATATTGCCCCTGCCAGCCAAGCAATCAATATGGCCAAACCCATAGGCAAACCTTTCGGTTTTTCGGGGTTCAGACGTTTTTGCAAATCAACAGTAGACAGACGCATAGCAGTTATCCAAAACCATAGTATCTAAAATGTTACATGTTTAGTATTCAGCCAATATTTAACCTAAAGCTGGCTCAATGGCTATAAACGCCCTATTTTTTCAATAGTATTGTTTGATAATCGTCTTATAAATATAGTCAAAATACCCCAAAAACGCGACGATACTGCTGATATCAATTTTTTGTAGCCTCTGTCTGCGTAGGCACAGCAAGCAAGAAAAATGGATATCAGCAGTGCGTGATTTCTCAATATTACTTTTCACTGACTATATAAGATTGATATAAATACAGCGTCTAAAAATTAAACCCGCCCATGATACCAGTCTGCGCCGATCAATGGGTAAATTTGAGTAGTAAAAAAAATGACTGCTAAAAGCGACTGATAAAAGTAGCTACTAAAAGTGGCTATTGAAAGTGGCTACTAAAAGTGAATGACAAACAGACAGCAAAAAACACGATCGCAATCGTGTTTTTATAGAAATTATCAGTGCGTTATAAAACTTATGAATGGCACGTATGACAATGACGTCAAAAATACATTAATGACTGCCTATCAATAGGTGCTGCTCAGGATTCGTTTTGGTCAGTTCTAGGTTTTGAATAAAACGACCTTCTACATCAGTAATGGTAATTTGCCAATCGTCTATCACCACGCTCTCGCCTTCTAGGTCACCTACATAACCCAGTGCCTGCATGACCAGACCGCCCATCGTATCGACATCGGTATCATCAAAACGACTACCAAGCTCATCATTACAGTCTTCGATCACGGTCGACGCTTGCACACGCCAAGTGTTTGGCTTGTCGGGGTCGGCGACGATATTATTAATGTCACTGTCTTCATCGAAGTCATCATGTTCATCGACGATATCACCGACGATTTCCTCGAGCAAATCTTCCATAGTAACGACACCGCCAAAGTTACCAAATTCATCGACCACAATCGCCATATGTACTTGGGTACGCTGCAATGAGCGCAACAAGGTATCAGAACGCGCCGTCTCACTAATATAGAGCGGCTGACGTACCAAATCTTTTAGACGCTTGCTATCGATTTTGTCTTCTTGATCGCGCACCATGTGCACTAATATAGGAATCAAATCCTTGGCCAATAAGATACCAATGACCGCATCATCATCTTGACTGTCAAAGACGGGATAACGCGAATGCGTAGTCTCAAGGATAATATCCATCACTTCGGCAAGGCTGGTGCTCTCGTGCAGGCCAATCACTTGCGGGCGTGGAGTCATGATTTCGCGCACTTGGGTCGCAGGCAGATCGAGCACGCCTTCTAACATATCCACGGTATCAGGCTCTAAGAACTGGCGCGAGTCCTGTACCAAACGAATCAGTTCATCACGGGTTTCGGGGGCGGTCGATAGCCAGCGTTTTAAGCCGCGCATCGACCAACTACTCGGGCTTGGAGTGTCGTCAGACATGGTAATGTGATTTAACCTCTTTAGTTATTGGCAAATGTTAATTGTTGACAAATTAATAGCGTAAAAACGTAGATGGGGATGAAAGTACTAAATAAAACCAGTCGTTAATAATTAATAAATACCTAGACCAGTTTAAATTAGCTTCACTTTATCGCAAGGCTTAAAGACATTCAACGACAAATTCACGCAAATTGTATTGTCAGTGTGTTATAAACTTTGCTATGGTCAAAGCCTTTATTTATCAATAACAAACACTATGTCCTTACGCTCCTTTTTTTCTCGACTGCTCACGCCGCACTCAAACAACCATCGTTCAGAGAGTGGTGTGGCTCATAACAACCAGCAAAAGCCGACATGGCGATATTACCTTGTACAATTTTTAATCATTACCACCCTACTGCTATCCGCTGTTTGGTTACTGATGGCGATTTGGTATCAGTTTGGCGCGCGCTCAGTGCTAACGTGGTTGGCCATAATCGTCATTATTGGATTGCTTAGCGCCTTGTTTGCCACACGTTATTGGACGCCTGATACTAAGAAAGCACCGCATAATATAACAGCGGATAGACAAGCTACTGGCAAAAAAACGATAACTAAGAAAGCAAAGATTAAATGGCTAGTCGGACTGTACGCGGCGATTTGGTTCGCAGGTGTCGGCTGGTTTATGTCTATTACCCCTGAGCAACAACGCGACTGGATGCCTGAAGTCAGTCAAAAAATCACTTATGAGCGTGATCCAAACAATCCTGATTTGATTACGCTTACCAATGTCCGAAACTTTGATTGGCATACCGAAGATGACGCGACGGCACGCTGGGAGACGCGAACGATTGATATGTCAAAATTGTCTGGCGTCGATGTGGCGAACTCTTACTGGATGGGACCACTGATTGCCCATACCTTGGTGAGCTTTCGTTTTGAAGATGATAGACCCCTCGCCTTCTCCTTTGAGATTCGCAAAGAACAAGGCGAGTCTTTTTCGGCGCTCGCAGGATTTTTTAGACGTTATGAGCTGAGCCTGATTGCAGCAGAAGAGCGCGATATTATCTATACACGGACCAATGCGCGCGGTGAGCAAGTCTATCTATTGCCAATCAGTCATTTGCAGCAGCATGAGGTCAAGTCATTATTTGAGTCTTATCTGACTGCTGCCGATGAGCTGAATGCGCAGCCTGCATGGTATAACACCTTGACCAGTAACTGTACCAATATTATCTTTTATATGGCGCGGCTGGTCAGTGGCGATCGTCTACCGTGGGATTACCGAATTTGGGTCTCTGGCTGGCTGCCAAACTATCTCTATGATGTCGGCATGCTGGACGCTGCGCCTGAAAAGCAAAACCAGCCTTGGTCGATGGATACGTGGTATGAGCGCACCCATATTAATCCAAAATCTATGGGCTTCAATAACCTGCACTCTATTGCCAATAGCTATGAGTTCTCTCGGCAAATTCGTCAAGATATTCCGATACCACCACTGGCTGATTCGCAAGCAGAGGCTGAAGAGCAGGCCAAGTCAGCAGCTCAAGCGTCTCAATAATAGTATTGATCATATATTAAATAGTACTCATCATTAAAGCGTAGTTATTCGATGTTGTGTAAATTCAACCATCACCAAATAATCGAGAATATCATTCAACTCAGCCTCTATACGTTGGCGCTCGGTTTCATTGGGTGTTGGGCGGTAAATCGTAACATTAATAGTATTGGTCATTGGGCTAAAGCCAATACTTTGAGCGTCAGGATAACGCTTTAATACCTCAGGCCACGCTTTTTCTTGTATTGCAACAATCAGCTGACGCATTTTATCACTAATGGCTTGGATATAAATAGGAAAGGAATAATTTTCAAATTCCTTTTGCTTAAAGTGATACACATATTTTGGCGGGACGGCTTTAACTTTGGTTAGTGTCGTCACCCTAATAGAAAACTCATCAGGGTCATTGTTATCATAATAAAATTCCGCAATATTCGCGCCTAATTGCTCTGAAATTGCTTCATTCAATGGCAAGCTAATCCTTTGCAATAATAATCGACGCTGCGCCTCTTCAATAGAAACATTAAAATCTTGTGCATAAAACCAAGGAGCACCATTCCTTTCTTCCTCGGATAAAATATTCAGATAATAATCAGCCAATGGCTCGTCTTCATATTTTTTATCTGCGGCTGCCTCTATCTTTTGCCAGTTGACAATAACCATTGCAGCTGATTTAGGAGCAGTCACTGGTGCTGACATACCCTTTACAGGTATAGCTTGAACCGTTTGAGGAGTAGGAAAATTAGTCTCAGACAAGTGAGATATATTTGAGCAGCCGATTGACAAAAAAGCAGCACTGAATATCAAACTTGTTGTAAGGCAAATTTTATGCATATTCCAACCCTTAAATCATAACCCTTTATATCAGCAAATAATTAACTACGGCTTGACCCAATTCACCACGCGCGTTTCCATCTCTTCATCAGACATACCAATCTCCGACACACAGCGACCTGCTACGCCCACATTGACAGCGCGCATTTTCTGCTGAGTCTCTACTGCATTTTGAGTCAACAACAGATGCCAACTTGGCAGATTTTGTCCTTTATACAAGCGCTTATAAGCACAGTGCGATGGTAGCCACATCATTTGCGGCAAATTCTCCATGGTCAGCTGAATACAATCGGGAACATGTTCTTGGCGCGTGTCATAGTGCTGACAATAGCCCGTCGCACAGTCCATCAGCTGGCAGGTGACATCGGTGTACTCGACCAACTCCTCGTCCACATCGCCATGCTCATCTTCATCGATATACTTAATCAAACAGCAACTGCCACAGCCATCACACAACGCTTCCCATTCGCTATGATTTAGCTCTGCCAACGTAAAGCGTTCCCAAAACTGTGGGCGCAGTGTTTCAGACGCTGCATTTGATTCGCTGTCAGGAAATAGACTCACGATTGTGTCTGGTTTCAGCGGCCCAGCAGCATCAGCGTTTAAATTAGCAGCAGATTGATTTAACAAGTTAATAGTCATAGCATTGTAGTCGATTTTTTATAAAGAGACATTTTGATAAAGAGCGTTACAGTATTATAGCTGTTTTTGCTGGATATGGGCGTTAAGGTAGTACAAGTCAGAAAAACGAACCCTCACAATGACGAATAAATAAAACTTACAACATAAAAAAGGACAATAATATGTCAATTAAAACTTTCGAATTAATCAGTACAACCGAAAATGGTGTTGAGCTTATCAGCTACGTAGCGCTACCAGAAAATGCGTCAGATGACGCGCCAGTGCCAGGTATTTTAGTGGCTCCAGAATGGTGGGGCGTGGTCGATCATCCAAAATCAGTGGTCGAACGCTTGGCAGCAGCAGGTTATGCAGCAGTCGCTATGGATGTCTATGGCGAAGGCAAACTGACCACCGATGCAGCACAAGCCAACATGTGGATGGAGCAAGTATTAGAAGACCAAAATATGCTGATGGAGCGCTGCCGCTTGATTCTCAATGACTTTAGCGATCAATTGGCGGTTGATGGTGATAATCTAGCGGCAATCGGTTACTGCTTCGGTGGTAAAGTCGTCCTCGATATGGCGCGTGATGGTATGCCACTAAAAGCGGTGGCAACTTTCCATGGCAACCCATCAGCGAAACAGCCAGCAGACAAGAACTTCAAAGCCAAAGTATTAGTCGCTCATGGTCGTGATGACTCGATGGTATCCATGGAGGCAATCGAAGGTCTAAAATCAGAGCTAGATGCAGCAGACGTTGACTACACTATCGACGTTTATGACAATGCTAAGCATGGCTTTACCAATCCGCACGCCGATGAGCGTGCAGCGAAAAATGACGTTGATCTTGGCTATAATGAAACCGCTGCCAAGCAAAGCTGGGAAAATATGCTTGAGTTTATGAAAACCAATTTAGGATCATAGGGTATTTAAGACTCATTTTTTGTAGTAACAGTTTTTCGCAGTAAGTAGTAAACAGTTTCTTAATATAATAAGGCTAGCCTAATAATATCAGGCTAGCCTTTTTGTTTAAGTGAATGCGTTACTTGTGTTTGTTCTTAAATCGAGTCATTATCTTCTCATTTAATATTGAGTAACGGTGCGCCAAGATCATGTCTGATATCAGTTGGTTTGTACTATTTATCTGCCTAGCGGTTATTGTTGTTCTTTATAATAAATTAAGAACCCGCCTTGATCTGCTACAAAAAGATATCACGCAACTGAAAAATGAGTTGCAGATACAAAAGCAAAGGTTTCGCTCCCCTATATTCGATAAAGACAACGATGTTGGGGCTAGCGCTAAACTTGATACTCCTCTTGATACTTATAATAATGTTGAAGCACCGACAGCCTTGCTCGACAATGATATTAGCCAATTTACTACTGAAGAGTTATTTGAGGAAGTGGCTTCACTGTCTAAAACTGAAGCTACCGGTAGTACGGTATACAAGGACGATGACGCGTACGCTAATCTCTTAAAAAATCTATCACCGATAGAGCCTGATGAACGCTCTCTACCTATCGTCACCTCACTGATTCATTCAATCAAAAACTGGTTTTTTGGTGGCAATTTGGTCGTGCGCGTTGGCGTATTAGTATTACTAGTAGGTGTGGTGCTACTGCTACGCTTGCTGAGCGAGTATATAGAGATTTCGATTACTGCAAAGCTCATGACTATCGGTATTGCAGGACTGGGATTGGCAGCACTGGGGTTAAAGCTAACGGCAAAACGTTTCTCGTATGGGATTACTTTACAAGGTGCAGGCTTAGCCATTGCTTATCTGAGTACCTTTTTTGCTTATAGTGTCTATCAAATTATCCCAAGTTTACCGAGCTTTATTGGACTCGGGTTGTTATCCGCCATTACTATTGCTCTAGCCGTACGTCAAAACGCTTTTCCTTTAGCGTTGTTGGCATTATCGAGTGCTTTCTTTGCGCCTATTTTGACTGGTAACGATACCGGCAGCTTAGTGACATTGTTCAGCTATTATTTACTTTTGAACGTGACGATTGCGATTATCGCCCATTACCGCCCTTGGAAAATACTCAACCTATTCGGGGTGGTCGTGACATTTGGGCTGGCCTATTACTGGGGCATGAGCGAAAATTTAAATGCTGTGGTTACATCACAGCGTTGGCTTTTAGTGTTGCTGGTCGCCTTACATTTACTGCTTTATCTGTTTGTCGTCATTCGCTACGCACAGCAAATCATCGCTTACAACACTCTTAATGAAAAAAGTTCCTCTCATACAGATAATGCAAACAACGCAGATAACACGGGCAAAGTTGATTCAAAAAATAACGGCTATGTATTTCCCATTGATACGGGCTTACTGTTTTCAGTACCGATATTGGCATTTGGCTTATTTGCTGCCTTATTAGATGACATCCCTAACGCTTTAACCATTACTAGCGCAGTTTTAGCAGTCATTTATTTAGGACTTGGCTGGTTGTTTGTCCAGCACAGTCAGCGTTATGCTTTAATTACCGAGGGCATGTTGGCATTAGGGTTTGGCTTTTTGGCGTTGGTCATTCCGCTGGCATTCGATGCTGAATGGATTGCTTTTGGCTGGTCGGTACAAGGATTGGCATTGGTGTGGTTCGGACGGCGCTCACTACGCGCTTGGTCAGTATTATTTGGTTTATTATTGCAGCTAATTAGTATCGGCATGCTGATACTAAATGTGGTCTTTGCTATCCAAGACTACCCAATATTGGCCTTAACCATTTCGGCTATCGCTTATCTAAGCACTGTATTTATTTTGCGCGCTAGCAACTCGCCAGCTAATTTAAACACTATCTTGGATAGCGAATTAAAGAATAACTCAAATAGCAACCTAGCGTACTCTCAAGAGCAAACCATCACATCAGATGCAGTAGCGGCCTACGCCAATGCACTGGGCATCAGCACCCAAGCCGCGCAGCAGTGGCTAACCTCAATCAATAGCCAAAGCAAAATCTTTAACCTTGTTTGGCGCAGTCCTCTATTAATACGATTTTTAACTTTTACTGCTATGGCTTGGCTACTACAAGTATTATTGCTTGATTTTAATCACTGGCTTACCAGTTGGCGATTGGCAACGACGACTTTGATTGCAATCGCAGCACTCATCAGCTTGGGCACTTATTGGACCATCAATCGTTATCGCTTGTGGGCAGAGATCAGACAGCTGAGTCATGGCTTACTAGTAGTATTTTATATAATGCTCATCCTGCAGCTACCGCAAAAATTCGAATTCCATTTAGCATGGCAGACAACAGATTGGTTGTTATTTACTGGCCTAATCATTGGTGGGTTGGTCATCGGACAGTTGTGGTTAAAGACGTGGTACGAGTATTCAGAATTGTCACGCTACGATGGCGCGAGCTGGTTAGGCGCTGGCATTTTAGTCATCGCTGCCGCAGCTCACTATGGACTCGCAGATTCAGCTGGGGTGATGGCTATCTTGATTCCAGCTGTTTTGATATTAGCAGGATTATGGTTCAGCTATCGTGATTCCGGTTATCGTCAGCAAAACACGCAAACGCATGAAGTGTCAAATCAAGGTTTTCTGTACTGGTTTGATTGGAAACAAGCGCTATTCCAATGCGCTGCTATATTCGCATCTATCGCCTTATTTTGGGTCGTCATTACCAACTGGTCTTATGACGGTGTGATCTGGGGACTGTCTTATTTTCCGCTACTGAACCTATATGATATTAGCTCTATTCTGGCGCTATTCGTTGGCTTTGGTGTTTATTACCTAAATCAGCAGCATAACCAAAAGCTAAGTATAGCGAATGCCGATATCACTATTAACGATAGTAGCAACAGGATTTTTACCGCTGACAATCTACTGGTCATATTAGGTTCTATCAGCTTTTGGCTGATCTCGAGCATGCTCATCAGAACCTTACATGCCACTATTGGCACGCCGCTATGGGACAGTATTCAGGGCGGCGCGTGGAGTAGCGAGCAAGTGCAGACAGGACTAACCATTCTATGGACGCTCTTGGCTTTAGTCGCCACCATCATCGCCAGTCGCTACTGGCAGCGTGCACTTTGGTTTATGGGCATTGGACTGTTGGGCGTTGTCGTGCTAAAACTGGTAATTGTCGATTTATCACAGACCGAGGCAATTTGGCGAGTGATTTCCTTCCTTGGCGCAGGCAGTTTAATATTATTAATTGGTTATTTGGCACCGTTGCCGCCTGAACAAGCTCAGGAAGTTGATAAAAATCATGGAGGCTAATATTCGTAATTTTGAATAAAATATTCTATAGAATTTGACTCTTTAACAGTATTGTGTGGTATGAGTAAATATTTCCAAGGCTTACCTCCATGTTGAATCAAATAATCAGTCGCATGTTGACACCATTTGACACCGCTTCGAGCTTTTTCCGTTACTTCTTCATTCCAGCTACCATCTTGATTTTGATGTTGCGTACTTTTGGTTTCAATCATCAAAACATAGTTGGCAGTTTCAACCACAAAATCTGGAATATATTCTGAGTGTTCACTACCACGTTTGTAGTATAAATTGAACTGACCTTTAGCTGGCTTAAACCACTTCTCGCTTTCACGCTCCAAAATTACTGCAAATCGACGTTCAGTATCCGAATCAAACTTTTGTAACGGATATAAACAACGGCTAAACTCACCAAAAAGCATTTGCTTAATTCGGCCTAAATCACGCACTGTATCACGATAATTTTGCACTGGCTGATTTTGCGCAACGGTGTAGCTACACTCGCGTAAAGTGCTAAAACCATTGCGTACATCCACAACATATTCTGTTGATTCCTCAAAAAAGTGGTTATTCAGTTGAACATGGATCAAACTGACAATATTATCACTTTGACTTTGCAAAATATTTTCAACCACCTCGTCATTATTTTCTGCTTTGAGGGTGTCCACGGCTTGTGTTGCTAAGTCATAAAGCAATTCAGCTTGATCGTCGTAAGGAATATCGTCGTAGTCGAAAAGTTTTTTGAGAATATAGTTCTGTTTTACTGATTCACAGTTGCCAGAGTCGCCTTCACCCCGAATAGTTTGGTGATTATCATGCAAGCTTTGTTGTATTAGCGTTCGGTCGATTGGCTTTAAGCCTTTAATAACGTCAACGTCCAGATCAAATGGATAATAGCCTGTACGCACTTCACCTGAAGGCGATACGATTATCCGCGGTATATCAATAGTGTTATCTACAGTAAGCTTTGTGACTTGTTCAACAACAGCGGCGATGTCTATTGATTCTTCAATAAATAATTCGCGCTGCTCTTGAGTTAACTGAGCTTTTACTTGCTCAGTGATCTTAGCTTTTACCTCTGCTGTCAACAGCGCTTTGCTGGTTGGTGCATCTGTTGGCTGTGTTTGGTACTGCTTAATTACATCCAGTGCGGCGCAGGCAACCGTCTGCTGATTCTGCGTGGTATAAGTAACTTTTGGTTCTTGTACTTCACTGTTACCACTAGCGCCCGTTGCTGTGACACCTGCACCTGTTATCTGCTGCTCAAGGTTGGATTTAACCTGTACATTTAGTTTAGTTACGTTGTCTTCTGGGCGACATAATTCTCGCTGTTTTAAACGTAGCGGGTTACTAGGGTCATTAGCTTCATCAACAATTTCTTGGAATTTATCGTGAGCAATAATGCTCAAAGTATCTACCGCCTCAACGCCGGTACGTTTACCATAAGGCAAACGTAAACCGCGACCAATCGACTGCTCAATCAAGGTTCTGGCATTAGCAGCACGAAGCGGCACTATGGTATAAAGGTTAGTCACATCCCAACCTTCTTTAAGCATATTGACGTGAATGACAATCTCGGTAGGCTCATCGACATTTTCTACATTGAGTAGTGCTTGTATGGTTTCTTCTTCTTTTTTACTGCTATCAACCTGAATCACTTTGCCACGGTAACGGCTCTCAAACACACTTTCGAGTTTGGATAAAAGCTCTGCGGCATGTGTGGTATCGCGGGCGATCACCAACATAAAGGGCTTGACTAGCTTGGTATCATTTTCATACGCATAGGTAGTTAAATCAACCTTGGTTTGCTCATGTATACGAATACCATCCATTAACTTAATTGTTTCTAGCTCTTCTTTATCGTACTGAGTAACATCAAAATTAAGCTGGGTGACTACTGCGGGCTCCTTAACAAAACCATCATCTATGGCGCAGGCCAGTGGGTAATCAATCACCACATTCTTAAAGTAAACAGGCCCGCGGCTTGATTCTGTAAATGGTGTAGCCGTTAGCTCTAATGCGAATAGTGGATTAAGCTCATTGAGCGCGCGCATACCAGCATCGGCACGATAGCGGTGCGATTCATCCATTAACAACACTAAATCAGGCAAGTTCGATAAATACTCAAAATAACTTTCCCCTAGTGTTTCCGCAAGGCGCTTAATGCGAGGCGCTTTACCACCACGCACTTCGGTATTAATTTTGGCAATGTTAAACACATTGATTCGAACCGAACCGAATAGGTCATTTTGCATCTGTGCACCACGGCTTTCGTAGTTGTCACCGGTGATCACTTCTGGCGGTGACAATACAAAATCAGTAATGCCTTTAAATACATACTTAGGCGAGGCTGGTGAAAAATCGCTGATCAATTTTTCATAAATGGTCAGATTAGGCGCCAATACAAAGTAGTTGCGAATACCATGCATCTGATACAAATGCGTAATAAACGCACCCATCAACCGAGTTTTACCCACACCAGTTGCCAAGGCAAAACACAGTGATGGAAAGTCACGTTCAAAATCACTGAGTTTTGGAAACTGCGCTTTTAACGTTTCTAACAGTCTAGGTAAATCGCGTTTTGGGTTCAGCAGTTCTTTCTCAGAAGCACTAATCGCCACTGCCAAAGCGCGTAGCGAATCTTGCTGCGGCTGGCGTAAACTTAAACGGCCGATGACATTATTAATGGCGCGTAATTGATCTGGTTTTAAGCTTGATAAATCCATGCTCATTATAGTTATCCTTATTAACCGTTAATCTTGCACTTGGTCGCTATCATCAGTGGCATCATCCGTTAAGTTAGCCACGTTCAATGAGTAGTCGTCCTGACCAAATTGGCACTTATCTAAAATGGCTTTGGGTAGTTTTTTTAAGGTTAAATTGGCAAAATGGCCTGCTTCACAGCGAAATGCTCCACACATTACTAATAAAGTACGATCATGACCAACTTCTTCAGAAAGTGCTTCTAATTTCTCCATCGATAAGGTCTGTGTTGTCACGTATATATGATCTGTTTCAGTGGAATAACCTTGATCCCACCAATCCACTTTTGATGGTGCATAAGTAAAACCTTCCAACTTACATATGGCTTCAGCTAGCATTTCTGGCTTATAGTCTTTATTGATCACCTCTAAGCCAAATTTGTCTTTTATAATTAGTGATGGGGCAAGTTTGTAATAGCGGAAGCCTCCGCCTCCTTTCCAACCATATTTACTCGTAACTCCAGCCGGATCTAATCCATCTATTACACGCTTCATTCGCGGAATTATATGGCTGTCACACTGCGTTCCACGTTCAACTGAAATCCATCTTCTATTCATCTTATGAGACACAGCAGCGGTAGTACCAGAACCTGCAAAAGAATCCAATACTATATCGCCTGGCTCAGTTGCCATTTTTATAATTCTTTCTACCAATGCTTCAGGTTTTTTGCCATTTTTGAAACTAACTTGCCCTTCGGCCTCAAGACCAGTAGTTCTTATATCTGTCCACAGATCACCAGGATGAACGGTTAGATTATCTTCAGCGAATATTAATTGAACTCTGGGCTTTTTGGACTCAGACGAATAGTTCCCTCTGACAAAATAGATCATCCCTCTCTTGGACTTTACAAAAAACAACTCTTGCTGAATCTTTTCTCTTTTTTCATTCGCAAGATTTAACACAGAGGCAGATGTGGCACATTGACAAATGCGATAAGAGTTTTCAAATAACCAGCTGTCTTTTTCTTTCCCTTTCAACCCCAAGTCTTTACAAACTTCAGCCACTGACTTAAGAATTATTTTTTTAGCAATATTATCAAGAATAGCTAAACTGTCCTCGCCAATCTCATCTTCCGTTTGGCAAAACTTATCTATTTCTTCTTTATCTTCTTTTGTAAAACAATCCAGAAATATATTGTATTCAGTGTCCCATTTTTCTTTAGGCACAGGGTCTAGCTTAATGCCTCTTACACCATTTTTTTTAGCAAGAATTATATATTCCTTAAGTTTTGGTACGCTACCATACTTTTTAACAGAACCCATCTTTAGACCACTAGCCTCACTCATTTTGACAATTATTGTTTTTAAGTTTCTTTCTTCACAAATCTCGACCATTAATAGATAAAGTCGCGCGAATTGTTTATCATCTATTTGAACAGCTATATATCCATCACTTTTTAGTAAAGACCAAAGTATTTCTAACCTTTGTTTCATCAGGTTTAACCAAATAGAGTTTTCAAGCCCATCATCATAATGTTCAAAAGCCTGCCCTGTGTTATAAGGCGGATCAATATAAATACATTTAATTTGACCAATATATTCTTGCTCTAAAGCTTTTAATACCAACAGGTTGTCACCAAAAATCAGTTTATTATCAAAAATATCGTTTTCAGTGACTTTTTGGCTAGCAAGATATGACTTACTCAGGTCTTCCAATAAAATTCGCGGTTCGAGCTTTTTACGCTCGTTTTTGCCAATCCATGTGAGTTCTAATTTTGTCTTGCTCATGTTTACCATTCTCTCATCTCTTGTTTTTTTACTTAGCTTTTTATGGCACCTAACTAGCGCTTGCGAGGGAGGTAGTTACCAATTGGCTGGCTGAGCAGTTTGCCCTTGTTGACGTTGTGCCTGCCCTGCTAAGTAACGAAATAAATCTTGATTGTATGGGTCGTCAGCCATTAGGCTTGCCTGCTTAGCAATCACTGCTTGGTCTTGTGTCAAGTTTAAGTAATCAATCCATACTCTTTGCATTAGCGGCGCGGTATCACCCAAGCGTTTAAAGTAAGCATGTGGCGCGCTGCCTGATGCCATCGCCGTAAAGCTATCAAAAAACTGCTGGCGTAGTGCGTCAAAGGGCTGACTAATCAATGTTTTAAATTCTGCTTGTTGTTTAATGTGGGGTATAGCAATAGCGCTTTTAAATTGTGCCATCAGTAGCATAGCAATACAGTAGGTAAAATGACGGTACAATAGTTTTTCAGAGCCTGGACTACTGCGCTCTGCAGCTGTGCATAAATCTTGAATGGCCAAATAACAATTAACTGCATTAATTGCCTTTGCTCCTTGTAGATCAAGGCTGAAAATAGCTTGGTATTCAGTACTTTCTTGATTTGTAAACTGACTAGGCTCTGCTTTTAACTGATAAGGCACACGAATATCAGCTCGCATACAAGCTAACGCTTTTACCAAGGTGTCTATGTTAATACTGCGAATACCTGTTCCTGCCATTTGTTGTGGCCGATAGAGGTATTCCACTCCAAACATTTTCATTTCTTGCCTGAGGCGCTCTTGGGTGTCGTCTAACGCTGCAAAACTGGCTAAATCAACAGGATTTTGCAGGTTGCGAGCTTTAGTCACTTGCTTATGGAAAGTGTCATTACCTGTGTGGATAATGGTCACCATGACCTGTGCTTGGCTAATATCTGCCTCTGAGTTTTCACTTGCAAATTGAGCTGCACTGGCAATAGTCTGTGCGCCGTTGACAACGGATAGCCCATCGACTGCAACATGTTTACTGCCTGTATGTCCTTTAATATTTCCCTTTGGTTTTACCGTGTTACCAATTAGAGTGATGCCGTTATTTAAATAAATAAAATTTTCTGGCTCGTTTAAAAGAGTGTCTTTAATGGCCTTGTTTACCCCACGTCTGCCTGCGCCAATAAAGTAACGAATATTTTTCTCGTAGAGGCTACGGTCGTGAGTAGTGTGCAATGCAATTAGGTCAGTTAACTTCGCGATACCAAAAACCACTTTTCTGGGTTGCTCTTGTACACGAAATTTATAAACAGCGACACGCGCGTTTACTGCATCGACCGTATGTTCACTGCGAAGTGCATGTTCAACTTCGGTAGCAGTGTACTGTTGATAAGCCGGTACAATTTGCTCTTCACCTTCGTCAATCAGATCCTGTATGGCAGGCTGTAAATAGTTTTGTGCCTGTATGGTAATACCGTCACCTGTGTGTGCGACAAGCAGTTGAATATGCTCGCACTCATCTAGTGCAGTTTCAATATGTGCTTGAAGGTTTTGTACGTTTTGATTAAAACGTTGAAACTGCTTGTTTAAAAGCAATTTTACACCCTCAATAAAAGCTTGAGCTTCATCCAATTTAAACTGGGCATTTTCTTTCATTTTGGACTGTAAGAGATACAGCGTTTGATCAGCTTCGTGATAATAAATGGCATCAATACCATGATCTTCATAGTCATCTACTACAGCTTCTGCCGCCGTTATCACGTCTAAATTAAATTTTTGCTGCAATACGAATGCGCTAAAAGCTCTGGCTATTTGTTTTTCAGGCAGATTTTCCCGTCCACCTTGTCCAAGTAATGCTGGTAAATGCGTTACGAAACGCTGCTGAAGCAGTTCTTTTAAAGGGATAATAAATTGTGGTTGTAATGCTGCCAATTGAAATTTCCTTATATTAGTTTCCAATGAATCGTAAATAAGATTTCTTGAGAAATTCTTTTATTCAATTTACCTTCTAGGCTTTCGGTTAATGCTTCGCTTTTTTCGTCAACTTCATCTTGTTTATCAAACAGTTCTTGGCGGCTTTTATTACAAAAGCTTTCAAATTGTCGTTATTGCTTTTGTAAACTTAGTTTCTATTCCAGAATTGGTACGATTTTCGCATCATAGCGTACCGTTTGATTTGCTTATCCAACTTATTAATTTTTGTTCAGAAAAGATAAAATTTTGACTATATGCTTATTTTCAACAGTGAGGTGCTCTTGCTGCAATGCTTGCGATAAGGCGCTTTAATAACTTCAATACTGACTAATTAAATACTCCTTATACCCCACTCTCAACTTGAAATAAGCAAATCAAACTGAAGAGGCGGATTACCAAGTTTTTTGTTGAGTACAAAGCAC
>NZ_JBEOOZ010000025.1:0-39344 GCF_040309625.1 Psychrobacter sp. 78a-MNA-CIBAN-0178 | reverse complement strand
TGTATTCTTGGTCGAAAACAATAGATTAGTGAGGTGCTCTTCTTTTTTCAATCACTTTTAAAGTTGAGAGTGGGGTAAACTTATACTTTTATGCTGACGTAACTTATAGGTTGATGCTACTGATATGTTGCTGCAAAATGCCTTTGGCTCACAATATATCTACACATAAATCAATATTTTATGTGACTTTTGTTTTTTTACCCATTAACATATGACCATTAAATAAAGATAAGCGAGTGTAATACTGAATGAATAATCAATCGATATTATCTATAGCTTCTGTGATAGCAAAGACCGTCTCAAAAATCGGTTTTGCAGGACTGATAACGTCTGTTGCCATGCTGTCTCAAGCGACCAATGCTGCACCCAATCCAGCAACCACTATCCCATTGGATATGTCTGGCATGAATATCACCAAGCACGAGATTGCCGTGATGCAAGTATTGTCTGAGATTTGCCCGCCGATGCTAAATGGTAAACAGAAACAGCGTTTTTATAAGTCTTATACGGTACAGCTGCATGAATTGATGCCATCGCTAGAAGACCCAAAAGCGGCGATTCAATATCTATCAACACAGCAAGACTATCGCCAGATATTACAAGGCATCCGTAGCTGGACCATGGGCTTCTCTAAACAAGAAAATAAAGCCTTGTGCGAAGATTTGGCGAACGCTGAATATTAATGGATAATTAATAGATGCTTTCGTTGTATGACAAAAGTAGAACTTTTGCTAAGTCTAGAAATATTACTCTGTACAATCCTTTCTATTATTCACTTGGACATTAACAGCAATAAATAATGATAAAAAATATAGATATTGCTGCCTTTGCCTTATTGAGTTAAGCAAATAGAACGCTAGCGCGACGAGCTTTATAAGTGAGCTTATCGCGTCTAGGAAAAGCTTGCTGTCACCCCACTGCTCCATTGCAGTTGGTGCGGCAAGCTTTTTTGTGGCAAGTAAAAAAACATGCATAAATCTCAATATACCTAAAAGCCTTTTAAGTATTGCCTGCCTTTTTCAGTTGCGTCCTATTTTTTTTATTTATCGATTCCCCATCGGTTGGCATTTTGCTAAGATAAGGCGTTAATTTTATGTCCGTCGCTCAGGCCTCGTTTTCCTCACACATTGGCTCTTTTAAAACCTTATGTTTGAGACATAGGGTTTGAAATAACGTATGAGGTTTAGTACTAGCCATGATGCGATAGATACATTTGGTTCCATGATGCGGTGTAACAATCTATGACAGTAAAGCGTGTAAAAAAACAGCTGGTGCAGCTGGTCGTTGGTATGAGTATTTCTATGAGTGCGGTGATGGCGAGCGCTGCCATTCAGCCACCTGAGATGGAAAATACAGCCTATGTGCTAATGGACTACAATACTGGTGAAATATTGGCACAAAAAAATGCCAAACAAGCTCTCCCACCAGCGTCTTTGACGAAAATGATGACCAGTTACATCATTGAGCAGCGCTTAGCGTCAGGTGATCTTAAAGAAGACGAACAAGTATTGATGAGTCAAAATGCTTGGTGCCGTGGTAGTAGCAGTCAATCTTGTATGTATGTGCCAGTGAACCAAAAGGCCAGCGTTATTGATATGCTGCGCGGTATTATCATTCAATCAGGTAATGATGCCTCAAAAGCCATGGCGGAGCATATTGCTGGTAGCGAAGATTCATTTGCCATCCTAATGAATGAGCAAGCAGAAAAGCTGGGTATGGAGAATACCCACTTCGTCAACTCTACGGGTATGCCTGACGAAGGTCATGAAGCCTCGGCGTTGGATTTGGCCAAACTAGCCCGTGCTATTATCAAAAACAGCGGTGACTATTATGGTATTTATGCCGAAAAAGAGTTTACCTACAATGGTATTACCCAAGGTAACCGTAATGCCCTACTCGCCACTGACTCTACCGTTGATGGCCTAAAAACAGGTCATACTGATGCCGCTGGCTATTGCTTGGTTGCGTCAAGTAACCGTGAAGGCATGCGTCTAATCTCTGTCATCATGGGTACCGAAAGCCAGCAAGCGCGTGCCGATCAGTCACGTGAGCTACTCAACTGGGGCTTTGGCCACTTCACGACCGTAACCAAGGCACCGGCTGGCCAGTTCGTGAGCAAAATCCCTGTATGGTTCGGGGAAGCAGAGGAAGTAGAGCTGACTACAGGTGATAATCTGCAAATTCTAACCAGTAAAACGCAGAAGAACAAAATCACGACCGTAGTTGATATCCCTGAAAGCTTAGAAGCGCCTATCAAAAAAGGTCAAGAAGTTGGCAAAATGATGGCAGTCATCGATGGTAAGGCAGTCGCATCAGTGCCTATCATAGCGACCAATGATGTCGAGCAATCAGGCTTTATGAGTCGTATGTGGCAACATGCCGTACGCTGGGTACAAAACTTATTTTAAAGTAAGGCTATTTAGTCATCGCACAAATACTTTTTAAGAGCATGAGTGAATAAAAAAGACGCCTCCAATTTGGGCGTCTTTTTTTGTTTCTATACTGAGTTATAGCTATACTAATTGATACTTATATCTATTGCTTTTAAAGCAATTAAGCTCAAAGTGAATACTTTTGAAGTAAGCCACTTTTGAGATAAGCTATGCCCATATTAGCCAACTTTTCAGCAGATTACTTAAGGCTTTATCTTCATAAGCTGCGCTATAACAGTAATCGATACCAGCCGCTTTTAAGCCATGCTCAAAGCTGTCTAAGTATTGCGCTTGATGCGGCGCGTACCAGTAGACCAATAGCGCGCGGTTCTCACTCTCGTAGCTTTCAAACTGGCGAATACGCTTGGCGATAACTTCAGCGATGCCTGCGGACACATCTTCTGCAAACATCACCATATCGACTTTCTTCGTATGCAGTGCTTCGATCACAAGATGTTCATGCTGGTGACAGATGACTGTCGCCCCTAAACGCTCAAGCTCATCTACCAAAACTCCCGTTTCATGATCATAGTAGTAAACTACGTCCAATCCAGCCAATAGTTTTTGCTGACGAACGTGGGTTTTTTTGGGTAGAGGAATGGTGAGTATAAACTGCGTACCGACGCCTAGAGCGCTTTCAACTTCGATAGTTGCACTCATCAGCTGAGCGATTTGTTTGACCACCGGCAAGCCGATACCTGTCCCTTCGTACTGCCGAGTTTGTGAGGAATCTATCTGAAAAAATGGATTAAAAATATCATCGATATAATCGCTCTCGATACCAATCCCCGTATCTTTGATAGTAATTTGCCAGCGGTTACTATTGTCAAAATGGGTCAATTGCGAGCTGATACTCACTTGTCCCACTGGTGTAAACTTAATTGCATTGCTCAGGAGTATTGATAATATCTGTTTTATTTTGCTCGCATCGCCTTCGAGCGTATAGTCTATATGGTGAATATGACTGACTAACGCCAAGCCTTTTTGTTTAGCAGCACACTCAACATCCGCTAACAGATCAGCGATTAACTGTAAGGGGTTAAATTCACTAAAATGTAGGCTAACTTGACCCTTTTGTATTTGATTCAATTGAATGATTTGGTCAAGCGACAATACCAATTTTTCACTGCCATTACGGATGATATCAACCGCATCTTTTTGCTCATTATTTAAGCGCTCATCATCTAATAGATGCAAGCCGCCAACAATCGCATTCAATGATGTTTTTAATTCGTGAGTGATCATACTTTGAAAGTTATGCAACTGCACATCTAAAGACAAGTCCTTATGGTGTAGCTGCTGCTCAAAGACGGCAAGGGCTTCGTAGTCTTGTTTGGCCGCTTGTAGGCGATCAAACAAAGTTATAAAGGTCTGTTTGATTTGCACCAGTTCTTGAAACTCAAACTGCTGCGGGATCACTGGCAGCTGTTCAAGCTCTGGGTTCTTACTAACGATCTCACACACCTCGGTTAGCGCTGCGATGTCTTTGACAGGCCAGCTGAGCTTACGCAGAATGTATAGCGCCCAAATAATAGCGAGCATGGTAGTGATAAGCCATAACAACAGGTTGCTACGAAACCAATTGGCCCGCAACTTATCTACATCTAAAGTGATATTAATATAGCCAACCAAGGCACTATTATCGGTTAAGGCTTCAGGGGCTGCCAGCTCAAGCGTGTTGTCTGATAAAAGCGTGTTTGGTTGCTGAGTGGCGTTTATCGTTGCAGCACTATCGTCAACGATATCATCACTGATGACTGGATAATTAAAGCTGACCGTACTGGCAAACAAAGCGTTTTGCCAGTCATCGTTTGACTGATAGGCGGTGAACCTATCTATATCAGCAATAGGCTGCGGCGTTGAATAAAATAGGATGCTTTGGATATTTGGTTCTGCCGCCAACAGAATGCTGACTTGCTTGGCAACAGTGTCGGCACCATCTACTGTCGACGCACTGCTTGTCAGTAAGGCGGCCAATTGCTGAATATGACGATGCTTCTGTTGATAATGATGCACCAAACCGTAAATAAAAGACAATAAAATACCAGCCAATACAGCCAAAATGATGGCTTGCACGACCGAGCGCCAGATAAGCTTAGGAAGGGTTTGCAGCGGTTGGTTGTTCATGTCACTCAACTGAGTTAAGACGACTGTTTATTTATACTACAGGTATTTGTAAGATATGGTAAGAGCAACATGCACATACTGTGTTGCAGCCTTGTTATAACAAAGCTGCAGTGAGTCTATATTTATAAATAAAATTATAAACATTTAAAGGCAGGTAAAACCGTTGTTTTAACGCGGTTTTTTATCTTTTGTGGTGAACTTCTGCGTTCGATTACGCTCACGTTGACGTAACTGTTGCGCTTTTGCTTTGGTTGGCGTATCACTTTTATTAGCGTAAGGATTTTCGTTGAGCTTAAAGACCACATTAAGCGGCGTACCTTCGAGCTTAAACACCTGACGGAATTGGTTTTCTAGATAACGCTGATAGCTCTTAGGGAGCGAGCCAGTTTGGTTACCATGAATGACAATCACGGGTGGATTGTGACCACCGATATGCGCATAGCGTAACTTGATACGGCGACCAGCGACCGTCGGTGGTGGATTGGCAGTCACGGCATCTTGTAAAATCTGAGTCAAACGGTTGGTCGACACTTCAAACATAGAGGACTGATAAGCACGCAGGATAGATGGATATAAATTACCCACGCCAGTGCCATGTAATGCTGAGATTAGATGCACTTTTACATACGGAATAAAATTAAAGCGGCGATCCATCTCAATTTTGATATAGTCTCTTTGATCTTGAGTCAGACCGTCCCACTTATTGATTGCTACGACTAAAGCACGACCGGCATCAAGGGCGTAACCAATCATATGCAAATCTTGATCGACGATTCCTTCATGAGCATCAATGACAATAACCGTGACGTTGGAGTCTTCAATGGCTTGCAAGGTTTTGATAACTGAAAATTTCTCTACTTTTTCATCGATTTTACCACGACGACGGACACCAGCCGTATCAATCAATACGTAGTCTTTGCCATCGCGCTTATAAGGGATATAAATACTGTCACGCGTGGTGCCAGGCATATCGAACACCACAACGCGGTCTTCACCCAATAGACGGTTCACCAAGGTGGATTTTCCCACGTTTGGACGACCGATAATGGCAAGCTTTAAACCTCTCGGCTCTACCACTGCATCTTGTTCAGGCATATCAGCAGTCAGAATTTCGAGCAAGTTACCGATACCGCGACCATGGCTGGCTGCCATCGGATACGGCTCGCCCAACCCTAAAGCATAAAATTCTGCAGGGGCAGAGTCATGGACACCATCGACTTTGTTGGCAACCACATAGACCGGCTTGCCAAGGGTGTGCAAGAACTTACCGATTTCGGCATCAGCGCCAATCATCCCAGCCCGTGCATCAACCACAAACACAATGATATCCGCTTCGTGAATGGCAGTATGCGACTGTTCAGACATGTAGTCATCGATGTTGCCGCTGCCATCATCCGCTTCACCAATACCGCCCGTATCGACGACGATAAAGGCTTTGCCTTCATATACCGCATCGCCGTATTGACGGTCACGAGTCAATCCTGACAAATCAGCAACCAGTGCCTGCCGACTTTTAGTGAACTGATTAAATAAGGTAGATTTACCGACGTTTGGACGACCAATTAAGGCGACCACAGGCTTGATACTCATGGGTTACTCTCAGTGAAGGGCACAATGACGGACAAGACAGTTACTCGCTTAATAATACGAGTAAACATGCTGTGCTTGAACGTAAACTAAAATGAATGATAAATATAAAACGATATAGTCAATCCTCTATAAATTAGATACGGTGTCAGTCTCGTTTAGTCTACTATTTGTAGTACTTTCACTCGCCTTTCTTGTCTCTAAATTATATTAAACCGACTATAGCAATAAAAAGGTATTATTTACTATTTTGCAATAAATAGATGGTATGCCTAGAGACAGCATTATTTATGAATACTGTCTCCAGATACCATACATAGGCATTACCTACCGCTATTATATAGAGATAATGCCGACAGCGCATCGGTCGCATAGAGTACGCGAAACCCTGTCGTTAAACAAGCCATTTACACAAGGCATGAAACGCTGACAAAGCAGCGTTTATATCTCTTAGCATCGACATTAAACAGTACGCTTAGTCATAGGCTTAAAAAAACCATTGATAAAGCGCCTGTTCATCAAGTCTTAGCGAGCTAATTGCCAGATAGCAACTTGGCCTGAGGTACTTTGGGTCAGCAAGCGGCTACCTTGAGCTTGCAAGTTGGTAAGCGCGCCTTTGGTCTCTACACGGCTGACGATTTTTCCGCTAGCAGGGTCAAATAAATGCACAACCCCATCATAATCACCCACTGCAATATAGTTCCCAATCATGACAGGGTTGGTTAAGTGGCGATAAGCCAGCTCTTCACTTTCCCATAGCATCTCACCATTGCTACGATCATAAGCGACTACTTTTCCGTCTAAGCTGGTGGCAATGACTTGCTGATTGTTTACCGCTAGCGCTTTTAGGCTGGCAAGATCATTGACAAACATCACTTGACGTGACGCCAAGTCAATCCCTAATAGTTGCCCACTATAGCTGATAGCAAACAGCTGATTATTATTGACGACAGGCTTGCCGTCAACATCGCTCATACGCTCAACTTCACTACTGCCCGCGCCCACGCCCACACGTCTTGACCACTGCGGTAGACCGCTATCGGTGGTCACTGCATGCAAACGTCCATCAGCCGTTGCCAATAATGCTGTTTTTTCATCTAACAACGTCGGTGCCGCACTACCGCGCACACTGATAGCAGGTACTTGAGTGGCGAACTGCCATACCAACTGACCAGTCTGTAGTGATAAGCCGTGCAAGAAGCCATCATTGGCCGACAAAATCACCCGATTATTACTAATAAGCGCTGGTGACAGTACCGAACCTGATAACTGTTGCTGCCAGCGTTTTGCGCCAGTCGCACTATCAAAAGCCATGACTCGCCCGCTACGTGTACTGACAATTGCAGTTTGGCTCAAGGCATCTATTGCCACGCCGCCTGTGATTTGATCACCGACATTGACCGACCATGACTCTTGACCAGCGCTATTAAAGCCGGTCAAATCACCACCGCGTGATGCCGTTACTATTTGACCATTGGCATATCCGACCTGTAAATCTAATGGGTCTTTTTTGCTGGCTTTTCTGTTACCGACATCAGTGCTAAATACAGGCTGTAGCACGCTAATAGGCTGAGCAATTTGCACCAGTTTTACAGGATCGTTAACGACAGGTTTGATACCGCGATTACAGCCAACGACAGCCGTTGCCAGTGCTGCGATGACAGCCACGTGCATGACAGTCGTCTTGATGGTCTTAGCCTTTAACGTGTTGCTAGAGCGAATAGATTGAGTCATGATAGGTTCTCACTACAAATAAATTAATCATTAATAAATTAGCCATCAGTAAATAGGCAATTGAGCAGTAATAAAAAAGTCCGGTACATTCCCGCTACATTGGTACCGACTGTTAATACTGCTCTGCTGACTTACTGCGCTACTTAGTTTGTAGAACGGTTTGAGTTACGATATAAATCATTAAAACTAAGAGGGTTGCTCGGCGGTAGCGGTATTTTCCTCAATGACTAATGGCTGCTCAGCAGTAGCAGGCTCTTGCAGCAGGCCAGCTTGCGGCTCAATAGGCTCAGGCACGATACCCAAACTTTCCATCTTTAAAGCCAATACCGCACGCGTTTCTTGACGACTACGTAACAATTCCCAAGCATTGTTATAAGACTTAATCGCTGAGTCTTTATTGTCTTGCACCAGATAAATATCACCCAGCAGCTCTTGCTGACTGGCTTCAAAGGAGCTTGGCATATCGTTGTTGGCTTCGGCTAAGGCTGCATCTGCATCACCAGCCGCCAATAGCGTCTTAGCATAACGCAGACGAGTAATCGCAGTCAGACCCGCATCACCCAAATCGATTGCCAGCGCTTTTTTTAGCGTCTCACTTGCGCCTGTAAAGTCATCACCATCAACCTGTTGACGCGCTTTAATCATCAGCGCTTGCCACGCATAGACGGAGTCACCATGCGTGCTGACCAAGTCATCAATGTCTTTATTAAGCTGCGTACGGCTGTCTGATAGTGCTGCTTTTGCCTCTGCTTCTAAATCTGGATTTTGTGACGCCAGACTGACTTCTTCATTCAATCGCTGGATGTCCGCATAGTGATCGGCAGCAACCGTATCCACACGGGCATGATTGTCCTGCCAATATGTCCAGCCAAAATAAGCGGCCAGTGCCAACAAAATCGCAGTGACAATATAGCTGCCGTATTGCTTTAACGCTTGCATTGAGTTGTCTGCATTCGGCGAATTGGGTGTCAGAGCCATAGGTAGTTACCTGATAAAATTGTTATTAAGTTGCTGATGCTAAAGCGGTTCAGTGACGAGAAAAGTGCTCTTTACTCGATAGCCAATCCTGCGCGACCGTCTGTTGCTCACCTGTCTGCATGTCTTTGATGCTAATAGTCTGATCATCCAGCTCTTGCTGCGCAATAATAACCGTCAACGCAGCGCCCGATTTGTCCGCTTTTTTCATTTGCGCCTTTAGACTCGTCGCACTTGCCATTTTTACCCGCACATCTGGACGGCTATAACGCAAACGTTGTGCATAGCCAATACCCGCACCATAAACATCGGGATGAGCCACGACAAAGACATCGCAAGCTGGCACATCAGCAATCGGAGCGACAGCTTCCATGAGTAACAATAAACGCTCAAGTCCCATGGCAAAACCAACCGCAGGCTCAGACTTCATCGGCTTGCTACTATCGCTACCGATTGATTTTAGCTGTCCAATTAAACCATCGTAGCGCCCACCGGCACAAACGGTCGCTTGGCTACCAAGCTTGTCAGTGACCCACTCAAAGACGGTTTTGTTATAGTAATCAAGACCGCGTACTAGATGCGGGTTAATCTCAAAACTGATGCCAAGGTCGGTCAAATACGCTTGCACTTGTTCAAAATGTGCGACGCTCTCTGCTCCTAAGAAGTCAGCCAGCTTTGGTGCATCTGCCAATACTGCTTGGGTACTCGCCTCTTTACTGTCTAAAATACGCAGCGGATTGGTCGTCAAGCGGCGTTTGCTATCATCGTCTAGCTGCTCTTGTTTGTCCGTTAAATAAGTAACCAGCGCCTCACGATAAGCATGGCGCTCATCCAGCTCGCCCAAGCTATTTAACTGCAAATGCATCTCATCTTTTAGACCCAGCTCTTGCCACATCAGATGCGTCATAGCAATTAATTCAGCGTCGGCATCCGCTAGCGCACTGCCAAAGCTCTCGACACCCAATTGATGAAACTGGCGGTAGCGACCTTTTTGTGGACGCTCATAGCGGAACATCGGGCCGATATACCAAAGCTTAGGCGTATCACCACGCAGCAAATTGTGCTCAATCACTGCACGTACCGCCCCAGCTGTACCTTCAGGACGCAATGCTAAGGGCGTTGGTGGCTCGGACTTATCGGTAAAGCTATACATCTCTTTTTCGACGATGTCGGTTGCCCCGCCGATAGCACGGGCAAATAAGTCGGTTTGTTCTACGATAGGCAGGCGAATGTGTTCATAACCGTATCTACCCAATACATCAGCCAATATCGACTCTAAGTGCAGCCATTTTGCGGATTGGTCAGGCAAAATATCATTAAACCCTTTAATAGCTTTAATCATGGTACGGTTGTATCCTTAAAAATTTTAACAAGTATTCTATTATTGTTGTCATGCTTTAAAGAACGCTACTGGAATCTGAATTATCCCAGCTTATTTTACTCGAATAATTTCATTCTCACGTTTTTTGGCCAATTCTTCTGCGTGCGCGCGAACCATACCTTCTATCTCATCGACCAAATTTTCGGTATCAATCAGATGGCTTTTCTCACCCATACGGTACACCAACGATTTTGGTGCAGCACCGACAATACCAATATCCGCTTCTTTCGCTTCACCCGGACCATTTACCTTACAGCCAATCACGGACAGGTTCATCGGCTCACGGATGTCTTCTAAACGCGACTCAAGCGCAGTCATCACTCTAATCACATCAAACTCTTGACGCGAGCAGCTTGGACAAGCAATAAAGTTCACGCCGTTAGATCGAATATTAAGCGATTTTAAAATATCAAAACCAATTTTAATCTCTTCTTCTGGCTCTGCTGCCAAGGAGATACGAATAGTATCACCAATACCATCTAGCAATAAGCCACCAAGAGCAATGGCTGACTTGACCGCGCCTGTGCGATAGACACCCGCTTCGGTCACGCCTAAATGCAGTGGATTGTCAATTTGAGCAGAGATAAGACGATAGGCATCCAAGGTCAAAAACACATTGCTGGCTTTAACCGAGACTTTGTATTGATCAAAGTTCAGACGCTCCAAAATATCGATATGACGCATCGCTGACTCCAGCATTGCCTCGCCAGTTGGCTCGGTATACTTACGCTGAATGTCTTTTTCTAGGGAGCCTGCATTGACGCCAATACGAATCGGAATATTGTAATGCTTGGCACAAGCGACGACTTCACGTACTTTGGCGTCGCTACCGATATTACCCGGGTTAATACGTAGACAATCCGCACCCGCTTCGGCAACCGCTAGCGCAATCTTATGATCAAAATGTACATCGGCGATCAATGGGACGCTGACCAGCTTGCGAATCTCACCAAAGGCTTTGACCGTATCCATCGTGGGTGTCGATACGCGCATCAGATCCGCGCCCGCTTCGACGCAGCGCTCAATTTGCGCCACGGTCGCTGCCACATCACAGGTGTCGGTGTTGGTCATGCTTTGCACACTAATCGGTGCATCGCCACCAATCGCAACATCACCAACATAGATTTTTTTGGTCAGACGACGGTTAATAGGCGATGGCATTGACATACATAAATCCTTTAATCAGAACTGAAAAAACAATAGGCGAAGAGGTAAAAAGGCAGAAAGACTAAGGAGCCAACTCAAAACTGGCCTGCTTATCCGTAGCATAGGTATCTAAGGCGACGGCTTCTTGATTGAGCATTAAGCTGACGTTATCGACATTATCAATCTGCACATTAAATGGTGGCATGCCTGACAATTGGTAGTCACCAGCTGTCTGCGCGCCATTCATCAAGTTGCTACCAGAAGCGTCAGTAATACTAATAACGGCATTATCCGTAATCTTGATATCCAAAGCCGCCACACTGGTATTGGCATCACCGCCCAAATTTAGTGCAGAGCCAGACGCGCCGACCCCATTGGCATCGGTGTTGACTGCAGCACCTTGTGCTTGCTCTATGGCTGAGATATCCTCGACAGCTGCCGCTGGCTCTTGGTTATTCTCTTTGCTCGCATTGCTCACCATACGAAATAAAAATATCGCTAAGATGATTAGCGCGATAACGCCTATGATTAATAGGGGGTTAAAGCGAATACGGTTGTGCGTATCACGCTGCAATGTACCCATTGGGCGCAAAGGCGTGTCTATATTGCTTGCCGACTGGGCTTTTAGCTCTTTGGGATAAGCGGCATCGAAACTGCTCGCTATTTTTACCGGATCTAAGCCCAAAAATTTGGCATAATTAATCGCAAAACCACGAGCAAAAGCCGCTTGCGGTAGCTCAGAGAAGTTTTCACTCTCTAGCGCTTGCAAATGACGCTTTAAAATAAATAGCTCAGCTGCCACCTCTTCTAAGCTGATTTGTTTATTTTTTCGGGCTTGCTGCAATACGGCACCAAATGATCCCTGCGGGTTAGATTGAGTGTTTGATGATGGGGTGATCATTTCCATGGTGCCTCTGGATTATTAAGCCAAGTCTTAAGTTGTTTTGCCTCATCGCTTAACGGGTAAGCCGATAAAAGCTGCTGTGCCAATTGTTGGCGCGTTGTCTTGTTGTTTTGTACAGCGGCAATTTTGATGCCTTGCAACAGTAAGCGTGGGCTAATACCCTGCCCTTGTACCAGCATCAAAGTCTCGTCATAGAGCCGCTGCGCTTGCTGCACACGCTGCTGCTCAAGCAATAAGTCTACCAATTCAATATGGGCGATAATACTATTGCGATTGCCATCTAATGCCCGCAAGAATGCTTTGGCTGCTGCTGGATGATCATTGAGTTGCAGATAGGTGCGACCCAAGTTTTCTAGCGCGCCAATACGGCCTTCGTAACCCAATGCTGCACCGGCGATTTCAAACTGCGCCGCCGCTTCTTGGTAACGCTTCATTTGCGACAAATAAACGCCGTAATTATTGTGCGCTTGCTCAAAATCTTTATCAAGCGCGATGGCTTTTTTAAAATACTGGTCGGCTTTTTCAAGATTGATGCGGCTGCCTTCTTGCTGCAACAAAACGCCCATCATATCATAGGCTGGCGCGTAACGGCTATCAGCAGCAAAGGCTTTTTCTAACTGACGCTGCGCGGTATCAAGCTCGTTTTTGCGGATATATTGCGCAGCAAGCGAGGTGCGCACACGAGCGATTTCTTGTTGATCCAAGTTGCGATTGTCACTCGGTCGCGTGGACGTTTGATAAGGGGTGCTACCCGTTAGATCATTGGTCGTCGTGCTTTGACAGCCGCTCACTAGCAAGCCTGCCAATGCACTTGCCAGCAGCATACGCTTTGGCGTAGTCAGTGACTCAAGCGCTGATATCAACGGCTTGAATGCCGAAAGAAAGGGTTTTTGATATTTGAACTGACAAGAATCTTTAGAAGTCATCATAGCCGCCATCATAAAACTGTGGTTCAGTACAGAGGATCAAAGAAGCATCAGTTTAATAGATTTAGCCCCCATAAGTACAATTTAGTTACTATTAATTGTGGTCTTCATGATTATTAGCCGTTGTGACTACAATTTTATTACCGTTGTGATGGATAAAAGACAGCTAATGAGTAGAAATTGATAGATTGTTCATCACTTTTATCCATACCGTCTTTAATTATTGACACCAGTCTAAACGGTTAATACCGCCCCTATCCATGCTACTTTAAACCATCAATATTACAAACGGCATCACCCTAAACGTTTTCACGGTCTTTGATACTTTGCTGCCACGCCGCTGAGCGACGTGTTCTATCAGCCACTTGTCCGACTAATTGACCGCAGGCCGCATCAATATCATCACCACGGGTTTGGCGAATCGTACAGACAAATCCTGCTTGGCTCAAAATATCACTAAAGGCATGAATACGATTGTTGCTTGATTTGTCGTAATTGGCATGTGGAAACGGATTAAATGGTATCAGATTAATTTTGCTTGGCAAATCACCTAGTAAAGCAACCAATTGATGAGCGTGCTCGTTGCTATCATTGACACCATCAAGCATCACATATTCAATGGTCACATGCTTTTTATGGCGCGGATTCACGTCATAAACATAATTGCGAGCGGCTGCCATCAACTCTTCTAGCGGGTATTTCTTATTAATCGGCACTAGCTCATTACGCAGCTCATCATTGGGTGCGTGCAGTGAAATCGCCAGTGCCACATCGATATCTTGTGCCAACTGATACATTTTTGGCACGACCCCTGAGGTTGATAATGTCACCCGACGCTTTGACAAACCGTAGGCGTGATCACTCAGCATCAGCTCCATCGAGCCAACCACTGGCTTATAGTTTAGTAATGGCTCGCCCATGCCCATCATCACCACGTTGGTCACGTTATTTTCCCACAAGCTATGATCAACGTTGTCTAAACTGTCATTTTCATCAGTCATATAAGAAGCATTAGCTACCCAAAGCTGTCCGATGATTTCAGCTGCCGTCAAATCGCGCTCAAAGCCCTGTTTGCCAGTACTACAGAAACTACAATCTAACGCACAGCCAACTTGTGAAGACACGCACAAAGTCTTACGGCCGTTTACTTTGCTGTCATCTGCTGGAATCAGTACCGTCTCAACCAAAGAGCCGCCAGTGACTTCAAACACCCATTTGCGCGTACCATCATCACTATATTGACGATGAATCACTTTTGGCGGAACGACGCAAGCATTGGCTGACAGTTTATCGCGCAGTGACTTACTCAGATTGGTCATCTGCTCAAAATCTGTGACGCCGTGCTGATATATCCATTTAACCACTTGCGTCGCTCGAAACGGCTTTTCGCCAATACTCTTAAAGTAATCGGCCAATTGCGCTTGTGTCATCCCCAATAGATTGGTCTTGGCCTGCGCTTCATCTACTAGCTTAATACTACTCATAGGCTTAGTAGGTACGTGCTGGATGGGTGTTTGAACAGTTGACATAATAGGTAACCTTTTTGCATAAGCTTAGATAAGCACTGCAATTATTTGTATGAATGTTGCCACGAGCAATGCATGAGCAATCCGTTATGAGCGTATTTTTTATCGATGCTGGTGTGAGCACTGAGCATTTATGAATACCGAACTTTGATAAATGCCAGCAATTTGATAAAAGAATGCTGATAAGGGATTGATAACGCTACATAAAGTCAATAATGAGGCAAGTCATTAAGGATTTCAATGAATAATACAGATTATTATAATAGCTAAAACGGCTTATACCCATAAGATATAAGCCGTATTCTCACACCAGTTATTAACAATTAATTTTGTTAATAATAGCTGAATAGTGAATTAAATATAGAGCTGGTACAAGGCAGACGAGCGCAAATCGTAGCTAGCTCATCAAAGCCGGTACATTAAGCGAGTCTGACACAGTAACAGCCTATATTTAGTTTACTATATTAACGCGTACGTGCACAAACTTCATCATCATTGAAGAAGTAGCTGATTTCACGTGCTGCTGATTCAGCTGAATCTGAACCATGAACGGCGTTTTCATCGATGCTACTAGCGAAATCAGCACGGATAGTACCTTCAGCAGCGTCTTTTGGATTAGTAGCGCCCATGATGTCGCGATGCTTAGCGATCGCGTTTTCGCCTTCTAACACTGATACCAATACTGGACCTGACATCATGAAAGATTTTAGGTCATTGTAGAATGGACGCTCAGCGTGCTCAGCGTAAAAACCACCTGCTTTTTCATCATCAAGTTGCATCATTTTTGCTGCAACAATTTTTAGACCAGCTTGTTCGAAGCGGCTATAGATAGCGCCGATGTGGTTGCCAGCAACTGCGTCAGGTTTGATGATAGATAAAGTACGTTCGTTAGCCATGAAAAGCTCCTAATAAATGAAAAATAAAATGATAAATTCAATAAGAAATGAAATAGTAAAAGGGTTATTTTATCTCTGACCACAATGTTGACATAGGTTAGTTTAAACCACTCATTGCTTATCAATACGAAAACATGAGCGCCAACATCGGATTGCTGCCTATTATAATGATTAAGCCTATAAATGATAGGGTTAATTTATGACCGCACCTTGCATAAAAGTAAATTTATAAAGGCGGCATATCTTAAGACAAAGTAAGTATCCGTCAATAGCAGGTACTTACCCTACTTATCCAATCACTGACCATCTTTGTCCTTTATGAGCATGGGACTGGCTAAGCAAAAACGCTATACAAACACTATTAGCGAAAAACCCTCAACATATAAGGCTAAGGGTTTTCGTTAATACGAAGCTATGCAGATCACTGCTTTCAAGCAAGGCTAAAAACAACTACTCGCCTAGGCGGCTGTCTCGACAACTGCCCGCATTACATTCACGCACCCGCTCATTTAAGAAGTTAACGCGACTGGTCGTCGTGCGAGTGGCACAGCCCATATTAACAAAAAATCCATTTTCATCATCATGATAGCTACAACGATCATCACGCTCACGTATCCAAGCCAGTTGTCCACGTTTTAGCGTGGATTTTTGCTTTTTATTGAGCTGTTTGCTCAACTTATTATAAGAGTTATTCAGCTCTTTATCGGCTTGCAAATATACCTTCGTTAAACAGTACAAACCATCAAAGTCATTATTAGGATTATCGCAATTTTCAGCGCCCCAAGAAAGCATAGGTATCATAAAAGCTGCAGAAGTTAACAGCGCTAAAGACGTCTTGCGAACGGAATGCTTAAGAATATTCGTTTTCATCACGTTTTCCTTTTCGTGTATTGATAAAATTAAAGCCACTGATGACATAATACACCGAATTAAACCAAAATAATGTTAGCAAGTCTATTTTTTCATGCAAAAAAAACCCCAATGCTCAGCACTGGGGTTTTATCGCTCAATCTACCTATTAATAGTAGTTTTTTAACACTACTTACGCATCATACGGATCACGCAGTACGATGGTCTCTTCACGGTCAGGACCGGTTGAGATAATATCAACTGGGCAACCAATTAGTGCTTCGATACGTTTGATATATATTTTGGCGTTTTCTGGCAAGTCGTCATAATTGGTGATACCAACCGTTGACTCACTCCACCCTTGTAGCGTTTCGTATTTTGGCGTCACTGACTCATAGAATTCAGCATCATGCGCGCCAGCAAACTCCGTATCTGGCACGTCATAGCCTACCCCAATGAGCAGCTCTTCAAGTCCGTCTAGGACATCAAGCTTGGTCAAGCAAATACCTGATAGTGAGTTCAATACCACTGCACGGCGCAAGGCTTCGGCATCGAACCAACCACAGCGACGTGCACGACCTGTCGTCGCACCAAATTCATGACCAACTCGAGCTAAATGCGCGCCAACATCATCGAACAATTCAGTTGGGAACGGACCACTACCAACACGGGTGGTATAAGCTTTGGTGATACCCAATACGTAGTCTAAGTACAATGGACCAATACCCGTACCAGTCGATACGCCGCCCGCGGTGACGCTTGAGCTGGTCACAAACGGATAAGTACCATGATCGATATCAAGCAATGTACCTTGTGCGCCTTCGAACATCAGGTTCTTGCCAGCCAGTCGCAATTGATTGAGGTCTTCAGTTACATCAGTAACCATGCCTTTGATTTCTACTTTCCACTCTTGGCAAAGCTTAAACGTTTCATCAAAATCAATCGCGTCAACTTTATAATACTGCGTCAGTTGGAAGTTATGATATTCGATTAGATTGCGCAACTTTTCTTCTAAATCATCACGGAATAAATCAGCAAGCTTGATCGCACGGCGCGCCACTTTGTCTTCATAGGCAGGACCGATACCACGACCTGTTGTACCGATTTTGCCAGTACCACGCTTGGCTTCACGCGCCTGATCAAGTGCGACGTGATATGGCATAATCAATGGGCAGTTTGGTGAGATGCGCAGACGCTCACGTACCGGCACGTTGTTGTCTTCTAACTCTTTCATTTCTTTGAGCAATGCGTCTGGTGCTAACACCACGCCATTACCGATGAAGCACGTCACGCCTTCACGTAAGATACCTGATGGGATCAAATGCAAGACCGTGGTTCTGCCATCGACAACTAGCGTGTGACCTGCATTGTGACCGCCTTGAAATCGAGCAACTGCTGAGGCTTTTTCGGTGAGTAAATCGACGATTTTACCCTTACCTTCATCGCCCCATTGGCTACCCAAAACTACGACATTCTTACCCATGATCAATCCTTACCTTTATGTATTGAGGTGTGTGCAATAACGGTTAAAAAACTAAAATGATGTTAAAACTGCTTATAACCTAAGACAGTTTTAAGGTATTTACTATCTGTTTTGCTAAGTACTAACGTATTTTTCGAAAGCGCTTAGCATGATGATTTTTTCTTACACTGGCGGCTATTTACTTAAAATCTGCTACAGCTAAAGGGTTTTTAGTTGCCACTGATTATCAGCAAAATCCAAACGGTGCGTGACATCTGCGGGACTATCTTGCGCATCTAATGGCATGGTAACGCGGTAGCCTTGCTGACGTAAGCTTTCAACTTGTTGTAACAACGTCTGCTTTTGAGTCTTATCAGCATTGTGCAAGGCGGCATAATCCACCAATACAATACTTGGCGCATCAAGCTGCGTATGGGCAAGCAAACGACTGACATCCATACTAAAACCGGTCGCTTCACGTGGCTGCTGGCTATAACTTTGCATACCATCAAAACGCCCACCGCGTACTAGCGGCTGGGTCTCACTATTGATATAGCCGTTAAAGACAATACCCGTATGATAATGATAGCCTGACAGTTCTGTCACATCGATACTGACCGGACACTGCCACTGCTCTTGCAGATGGGCAGTTAGGCGCTGTAACTCGTCAACAGCAGTAGCAATCTGTGTATCCTGCTGCGCCGTCGCTGACAATTTTGCCAATAAATGCGCCATATCATGACCAAAACGTGCCAATGCGTAAAAGTCATCGCCCATCGGTAACGCTTGGCAGACGCGCTTTAGCTCTGGCAAATTCTTATTGGCATACAAGTTCATCAATTGCTGAGTATCATGCTCAGGCAATTCGGCCAATTCAGCCAAACGCTTGAATATCGCCACGTGACCCAAATCGATGTGTAGCGCGGCACTCATATTGAGACTATTGAGCATCGTAAACAACACATCTATAAGCTCAATATCTGCCGCAAGCGAGGCGCAACCAAATATCTCAGCACCTAATTGCAACGGTGTGCGCGAACCAAAAAGCCCTGATGGCAAGGTATGAATCACATCCCCTGCATAGCAGTAACGCGCGATACCTGTGCCGCCGTGATGCGCATCAATACGCAAAATCTGCGGAGTAATATCCGCGCGCACACCCATTAGGCGACCGGTCAGCTGATCGATGATTTTAAAGGTTTGACGCTTTAGATCTTCTGAGGCATCACTGAGCAGCGACTCAGTAAACTCAATCATCGGTGGATTGACCAACTGATAGCCATGCGTAATCAGTTGCTGTGTAAGCTTGTGCCTGAGCACTTCTTGTTTTTGGGCGTCTTCGAACAATACATCGACCACCCCATCAGGCAGCAACCAGCTGTTGGCAACGTCGCTGGCGAAATTGCTCAAATAAGGTAAACGGTTGGGTGCGGCGTTGTGATCAGCGGACTGAGTCGCTGCTTTGTTGGCAATATTTGACTGGACAGGTTTTGCAGAATCAGAACTGACAGACACAATAAATCCTTGTTTGGCGTATCGCTTACCAAAAACGCGGTACTGATGCGGTACTTAAAGGTTATCTTTACAA
The DNA here is from genome assembly GCF_040309625.1 of Psychrobacter sp. 78a-MNA-CIBAN-0178. NCBI lineage: Bacteria > Pseudomonadati > Pseudomonadota > Gammaproteobacteria > Moraxellales > Moraxellaceae > Psychrobacter > Psychrobacter sp. 78a-MNA-CIBAN-0178. Next base: position 19,811 of record NZ_JBEOOZ010000025.1, on the reverse strand, counting down.
TTGCATTGACGCTGGGCGTTTTTATTTTTAACGCGCAACATCGTTGACCCAATTATTTATAAACAAACTAGGTAACCGCAAAAGGGTGAGTAATAAGTATAAGTTCGGAAGATAAGACGAGTATCTTTATGCGCTAATAAACGACGATAAATAATCAAGGCACTTTATGCTTTAGTTTAGCATAGCAGTTAAGGTTCGCCTAGTGACAATTCGCCACAATCACCATCTAATTTCGGGACATCGCTGCTACAAAGACAACGATTATATTCACCTTAGATACATCGCTGTGCGCCTAAGAATGTTAACATTATCCCTGTATAATAAAGACAGTCATGAGCATGGCGAGAACCACGCCTTCGACCCAGACTCATGGTACACTATCCTATATTTTTATCTCGGAAGCCTTATGTCATCTGATTATCATCCAAACCCAGCCATCAACCAAAGCAACGTTTTAGGCACTGCTCTTGCCAGTTGTTGCTTTGATCCTATCACCGGTTTTTATCGCAATGGCTTTTGTCATACTGGCAATCACGATGTCGGTCAACATACCGTTTGCGCCAAGATGACCAGTGAGTTTTTAAACTTCTCCGCCAGTCGTGGCAACGATCTCATTACCCCGCTACCTGAGTATAACTTTGCAGGTCTACAGCCTGGTGATTACTGGTGTATCTGCGCCTTACGCTGGGTCGAAGCGCTAGACTTCGATATTGCACCACCAATAAAACTCGAAGCGTGTCACGAAAGCTTATTGAGCTTAGTCGATATCGACACCCTAAAAAGCTATGCGCTTTAACGGATACGATTAATGGTTAGTGGTTAGTACTTAACAATGACTACTGTTTAATAATGGTTAGTTTTTAATAAATGACGGCCGTTAATAAATGGTAGCCGTTAATAATGACAACGGTTAAACGGATAAAAAGGTTTGCTTGGCGCGGGCTTTTATTTTATTAAAGGAGGGTGTATGGACAATGATGATGACCAATTGATCAAAAAAACGGCGCGTATTACACCTGAGTCTAACGTCAGTCGTATTTATGCCGATATGCACGACGAGCATCTTTATTTAGACAATTATGACAGCTATATCTACGGCGATACTGACGCCACTGCCGAAGATACGATTGAAACCATGACGGTCTATGATCCAGACTCTGAGCGTTATGAAGATATCGAATATAGCAGCACAGATGAAGTGGTCAGCTGTTACTCCTACTCGCGTAAAACTGGCGAAAAACTCGATCAAATAGCCTTAAATGACGTCAATCGCTGTTTGAGCAACAATGGTCAATTTGTCTGGCTCGGTCTGTATGATCCTAGCTTAGAAACCATGGTCAAAGTTCAAGACGCTTTTGGTTTACATGAGCTGGCGATTGAAGATGCTTTTGCCGATCATCAGCGCGCCAAAGTCGAAAACTACGACAACGATATGGTGTTTGTGGTGCTGCGTACGGCGAAACTTGAAGACAATGTCATTCGCTACGGTACGACAGCGATATTTATGGGCAAAAACTACCTGATTACCATTCGTAATGGCCCATCCAACTCTTACGCTCCTGTGCGTGAACATTGCCATCGTCGTCCTGAAAAGCTGCGTATGGGACCGATATTTGTCCTGCATGCTATTCTCGATTTTATCGTGGATAACTATATGCCGATTACCGATCGTTTGGGTCGCTACTTGCGTGAGCAGGAACGCTATGTATTTACCTACGAGTTCGATAAAAGCACCCTAAAAAACCTCTATGAGCTCAAATCGCAGCTGGTACACATGCGTGCCATTATTTTACCAGTGCAAGACATCTGTAGCTTCTTTATCAATCACAAAAAGAGCGAGTTAATCTCAGGGTTCTCGCAAGCAGCCAAGCCTTACTTTCGCGACGTCAATGACCATCTATTGCACTCTTTAGATGCCATCAATGGTCTCAATGAAATGCTCAGCGTCGTGATGAATACCTATATGGCAATGGTCAATATGGGACAGAACGAAGTCGTGCGTAAGCTTGCAGCGTGGGCTGGTATCTTGGCAGTACCGACAGCCATCGCTGGTATCTACGGAATGAACTTCGACTTTATGCCTGAGCTGCATTGGAAGTATTCTTACTTTGTCATTATGGCAGTAATCATCACTCTATGTAGTTACTTGTATTACAACTTTAAGAGATTAAAATGGTTGTAATATAAAATAAAAAGTATAAAAAAGGGCTGCCATTGGCAACCCTTTTTTTATGCTCATTCTACGTCAATTAGGTGTAATGGACATTATTCACGGCGGTGCTTGGTATGACTATCGGGCGCTTGAGCATTATCAGGAAGAAGCGCCTTGATAGCCAAGTTGGCATACTTCCGATCGAGATTGTCTTCTGGACGACCAAACGTTTTTGCCGTCCACGTTAGCACCACAATAGAGGCGCTCAGTACCATAATAGCCACAGAAATCGTCGCCAGTAGCCACAGATGGAAGTAGTCTGATACGGCCTGCACATCGACTACCAAATGTCGTGACAAAGCCGTAATGGCGATAAATATCAAAAACTGTACCGGCAGACGATGGGTCTTAAAATAAATACCAATCATGGCCAACAGTTCAAGATAAATAAACAACATCAAGATATCTTTTAAGTCCGCTGAGCCTTTTTGGATAATGCCAATAAACTCTTTGCCCGCAGCCCAAACCACGACCACACTGATTAAAAATAAGATTATGTAATGAGAGATATCGACGAACTCTCTACCAATATTTTGCAATCGCTCATGAATACCCACGTTCTTTTTAGCCATGTTAGATCCTATCAACGGTAAAGGGGTTGATGTAGTCTGAGTCTGTATAGGCTCAGGCTTCTTATCTATCGGCAATCCGTGCTCTTATGATTAACTTATTAACTGATATCTAAACCGGCGGCTTTTTCAGCGGCATCAACAGTTTGGCGAATAAGGGTATTAATCGTCATTGGGCCCACGCCACCTGGTACAGGCGTATAAGCACTGGCGATGCTTTCCACACTCTGCATCTCGATATCACCGACGCCGCCATTATCCGTTGGATGGAAACCTGCATCGATGACCACCGCGCCCGCTTTAATCCACGCAGCTTGAATCAATTCAGGCACGCCCACTGCTCCAACCACGATATCAGCGCGCTGAATATGAGCGGCTAAATCCTGTGTTCTTGAATGACAAATAGTCACTGTACAGTTGGCATTCAATAGCATCATCGCCATTGGTTTACCCAAAATAGCACTACGCCCGACGACGACTGCTTCTTTACCTGCCAGCTCAATACCGTGATGCGCTAATAAATGCATGATGCCTTGCGGTGTACATGAGCCATAGGCCGACTGCTGCATGGCCATACGACCAAAGCCGAGACAAGTCACGCCATCGACGTCTTTTGCCAAGTCAATCTGCTCAAAGCAAGCGCGCTCATCGATATGCTCAGGAACTGGATGCTGTAGCAAGATACCGTGAACGTCAGGATTGTTATTAAGCTCATCTATCTTTGCCAAGAGCTGCTCTGTGGTCGTGATACTCGGCATCTCAACGCGGATAGAATCCATGCCGACGCGCTTACAGGCATTGCCCTTCATACGCACATAAGTCGCTGAGGCGGGATCATCACCGACCAATATCGTCGCTAAGCTTGGTGTACGTCCAGTTTTATCCTTGATAGCATCCACGCGCGTGCGCAGTTGCTGTTCTATTTGTTTGGCAAGTGCTTTGCCATCCAATACGGTGGCGGACGCTTGGGCAGTAGACGCAATAGACATAGGAACTCCAATAGAGGGTGCGATAAAAAAATAAAGACAGCGCCGCAATTACTTGCATGCCTGTCTTATCCTTAATCAAGGTATGGTTGATAGTCATATTGTACCTGCCTACGCTAAAAAATCCTAGCGCACAATAGAACTTAACGGCTCGCATTCGACTCAATAAAAAAGTTAAAAACGCTATTTTATTAAAAACTGTCATTTATTGAACCCTTACTCACTGAACAAAGAAAATGACAGTGACTCACTAGAAACGTCATATTTATTATTTTTCTAAATATATAAGCATTCACGTTAATGAATTTTATTTTTTTGTTGAGTTAGATTGCTGTGCTTTGAAACATTTTTTAAGTTTGCTATATTTATGATGAATTTATTTCTCAGGTAACTATCAGAATTAGTTAACTATTGAGGAATTAGCCATTAAACACAGGGCTATTAAAAATAATAATTAGGAGACAATCACGATGCACACCACAGAAAATAAAGAACGTATTATCGATAATTCTGAAGATTTAAAAACTAAAATTACCGAATCCATAGATGCTTTTAAGCTGCGTGCTGAGCTGTTAATGGCCAATATAAAAGAAGGCGGTGATGATAGCTACGATCACTCGACCAGCAATGCCGGAGAAAAAGGTCTTAAGTCAGGCAAAGTGTCTGAGCTTACCGTTATCGCCCCTTTAAAAGAAGGCGGAGCAGAGCGTTTAAAAGAAATCTTAAAAATTGCAGGTGGCAACCTCAAAGGCGCTACGCGAGTAGGTACGCTGCACGATCTGCGTTTTGCGTTTTTAGATAATGATACTCGAGTGCTATTTTGCACGGCTTATGATGGAAATTGGGATCCATACATTGATGATTTTGCGACCAAAATTCCTGAGTTGATGGACATCTTATTTGGTAGTGTCGAAGGCTGGCCTGGTATCAAAGACCCAAGCGTCAAACAGTTTATTTTAGACCATCAGATTACAGCGGCGGCTTGGTACGTTGGTGTCCCTCATCTCACTATTCAAGATATTCGCCGTCAAGACCGTATTGTCAAAGGTATCAATAAAGCTTTGGATGATGCGCAGTCTTAACCTTAAAAAACGTCTAATTTTCAATAACTTTGTATTGTAGAAGAATCCTTTAAAAGTAGGCTTACCTATGAGTAATATTAATAATAAAAAACCACTAACAGAGTTGACCAATAAGTTGCATGACTTAAAAGATGAGTTTGGCAATCGTATTGAAGACAGTAAATTCGATTCGTGGCTCCAAATTATTAAAGAAGACGTTGGCGATAATATTGAGATGTTTGCCCGTAAAGCGCGCGGCGTATTCAATCCCAATCTGGTCGATATGCAGCTAGAAGACATTCAATCTCTTATTTTGCGTGAGCGCCCTAGCCCTTATTTCGGTACAGTTATCGCCGTCAAAGTCAATAATGCCGCCGTTGGACGACAAATGCTTGCCCAAGTTTTGCCCGATGTGACGGGCAGCAAAGAGTGGCATAAAGACATGCAAGCGACACTGTCTATCGTTATGACTTATGAGGGGCTAGAAGCATTGGGTGTGCCGCAATCCTCCTTAGAGAGTTTTCCTGATTCCTTTAAAGCAGGTATGGCGAATCGTGCCGATAAGTTGCGCGATACCGATGGCAATGATCCTGAAAACTGGATGGCACCTTTTGGTGATAAAGGGGATATCCATGTTTGCGCTGCAATCATTGCCGATAGCAAAGAAAAATGGCAAGCAAAACTTGCTGAACTAAAAGAAAACATGCAAACGCATATCGACTATGAGCATCCTGCCAACGGTGATATCGAAATCCTCATGGAACACGATTTTGGTTCTGACAACAATGTCAAAAATGTCTTTGGCTATCGTGATGGTATCAGTAATCCAGAGATTAAAGGCAGTGGTATCCAAACGCCGCCGAGTAGCACGAACGAAGCCATCGCAGCGGGTGAGTTTGTCTTGGGTTATGAAGGAGAAGCTGGCACGATTCCACCGATGCCGCAGCCAGAGATCTTGGGCAAAAATGGCTCGTTTATGGTACTACGTGCTTATAATAGCCATGTTGCTGCCTTCAATAAATTCCGCAAAGATAACACCGATAGCGAGGAAGAAGCTGAGCTTTTAGGCGCAAAAATGTGGGGACGCTGGCGTTCTGGTGCGCCCCTCGACTTGTCCCCTGATCATGATGACGAAGCGTTGGGAGACGATGCAAGCCGTAACAATGATTTCGGCTATAAAGACGATCCCTACGGTAAAAAATGTCCCTTCGGTGCCCATGCACGGCGCATGAACCCAAGAGACAGTAAGGACTTTATTTTATCTGATGTACGAATTCATAGAATTGTCAGACGTAGCGTCGGCTTTGGCGAAGTATTACCGCCTGATGTGACCGAAGACGATGGCAAAGAGCGCGGTTTATTTTTTATTGGTATCAATGCTCATGCGATGGAAACAGTCGAATTCTTACAATCACAGTGGATTAACGACGGCAACTTTATGAGCCTAGGAGAAGAAAAAGATCCAATGATAGGTTTGCATCATAGTAATAAAAACAGCGATGCGAATACTTTTACTGTGCCTGATGATCCTATTCGCAAACGCTATCATGGTATCGAAACTTTTAATACCTTGTACGGCGGTGAGTATTTATTTATACCAAGCTTATCAGCACTAAAATGGATCAGCCAGCTGTCGTAATAGGATAATAATCCTACAGGTTTCGTACATTCTATTACTTATTTATATCTTACAATTGTTCGCTCTTTAAATAAAAGCTATAAACTTTTTATCAATCTATCTCTCGGTGCTGTTCAACCATTTCAACACCCCCACTATTATAATAAATAGGAAAAACCATGTTAAAGAAATTATTTAAAGCCAAATTTACGCCTTACGATGCTAAGTATATTCAGCTAACAGCAAAAGATGAGCAGAACATTCGTGTGATTACCGATGATATCAAGAAATACATCGCTAGGAGCGACGATGCCAGTAATATTGGTTACCATACCCGCGATGCCCATGCCAAAGGCTATTGCGCACTCAAAGCTAAGTTTGAGATTTTGGATAATATCCCAAAAGAATATGCCCAAGGTCTGTATGCCACATCAGGCATTCATGATGCCGTGATTCGTTTTTCTAATGGCGCCTCACGCGTTTCACCTGACCGTAAATTAGGGTTAGCACAAGGACTGGCTATCAAAGTTTTTGATGTACCGGGCGAGAAGCTAGCACCAGGTGAAGAAGATAGTACGACTTTTGATTTTAACTTGATCAATCATCCGGTGTTCTTCTGTAATAGAATCGAAGATTATGCCTATATCTCTAAGCTTTTTTTAGAGCTACCGGAGTATGCTGAAAAAGGCGCGAGAGGCAAAGCAAAACTGGCTTTTAACTGGCTAACCAATTACGGCTCAAGACTACCAAGCAAAGAATCATTTAAAACGTTTAAAGCGCTCGGCGGTTTTACGACGATTGAGTCTAAAAACACCTTACTTTACGATTTTCACTCGCAAGGAGTAGTACGTCATGGTGATTACATGGCCAAAATCAGAGTTACGCCAACAGCAGCATCTACTAAGAAGATAACTCGCCGTGATTTAGATGTTAACGCAAGCCAAGAAGCGATTCGTCCATTGATCATCGAAGAGATACGTGAGCATGATTATCAGTTTGACGTCCAGATTCAGCTTTGCCGTAACCTGAAAAAGCAACCCATTGAAGAGATTACGACTGAATGGAAAGAGTCTGACGCGCCCTTTGTGACGGTCGCAACATTGACGATTCCGTGTCAAGATGTGCCAGATGATGGCAATTTTGAGATTATGGAGAACTTGTCCTTTACACCGTTTCGCTGCTTAGCAGAAAACCGGCCTATTGGTAATCTACAACAGTCGCGCCTAAAAGCTTATCAGATCGCGTCGGAGACTCGTCATAAACTTAATGATGTCAAACGCCAAGAGCCTAAGAGCTTAAAGCAGACTTTTGATAAATCGTTCTTTTAAGTTTTAGATGTAGATTTAGAGGATGCTGAACATACTATTGTCCGTACGACCTCATCAAATAATTAACCAAAAAATCGGTCTTTTATAGGCCGATTTCTTAATAAGGTTGGGTTATTTTTTTAGTGTCTAGGGTCTGTTGAACATTCAAATGTGGCAGTGGCGGTGGCTATTTTTTAGACAATACGCAGTGAAATTTTTGACGCCTAGTCGTTCTAGGTTAGACAATTTCGCCATGTATTGGCAAATAATTGCAGACTACAATATAACATCAAGCAAAGTTTGTACCGCCCTATTTGCTGCGTCGATAGCACCAGCGATATAACCAGGAAATGCTTCTGACCATTCACTTGCGCTGCCCGTTATACCATCTTGCCATATGCCTGTTTTTGGCTTGGCAGTAGGTGCTACGGCATGCTGATCTGTGCCACTGGCATCAGCAGGTATTGCAGTCAATGGGTCTTGCGCCCAATCTTTTAGATATTCAGCCGTTGGTGTCTCTGCCTGCACCCCAAATAGACGTACCAGCTGCGCTCGGCAATGGGCTTTCAGCTCTGTTTCAGAGACGCTTTGGCGAACATGAGCAGGAACCCCAAAGAAGCCAAATAATGCCCCATCGCCCTCTAGCAAGGACGCATCATGAATCTCAGTAAGCGGTCCTACTGCACTGCGCGCTGAACCCGATAGTCCTTGATTCCGCCAAAATGGTGAATCATAAACCGCCACATATTTGGCATGTGGCGCCATCCACGTCGCAGTCTCTTGCCATTCATTTGCTACATCTAGCGGTAAAGCAGGTTCAAATATGATATTACTGACCGCCAAGCGAGGCGGTAGCGCAAGCAACACATGCTGCGCTCGATAAGTAGTTATTTGACCATTTGTCATGTGTTCAGAGCTGCATTCGCTCTCTATTTTGATATAGTGATCAGTCTTGGTTAAGCGCCTTACTATCTGTCGCGTTACGATACGCTTGGCATCTAAGCGCGCGTATAAAGCATCAGTTAGAGCCGTCATTCCACCCACGAGGCGCATAGATGGTGGCGAACTCTGATAGCTTTGAGTACGGCTAGGTAACTCATTGGCAGCACGCTCAACCATCATGTCGCCTTCTTCGAACTGAGCGAAACGTGTCAAATCTAATGCCTCAATCAAATCACTTAATTGCGGCTGATACTCTGGCCAAAACCACGAGGGCCCTAAGTCGAAGCCATCGTTTGATTTTTCATTATCCACACTTTGACTACTAGCATTCTGATCTACTGATGATTTCGCAATAGCGATGCGCCCGCCCACTCTATCACGTGCCTCAAGCAATATATAATCGATGCCTCGTTGCTCTAATAAAAATGCCGCATATAGACCACTTAAGCCACCGCCAACAATCACAATAGGTAGGTTTTGCATAACAAATCATTCCTGCTCAATAAAGATTATTCAGCCAATAACTTGGTCAGCAGCTCGTCTATCTCAACCTTAAACTCTTTATCTTCAATCTTATTGGCAGTGATTTTGGCATTTTGCAGACTTTGAATAGCCGCTTCTTTGTTACCTGTCTCAAGCTGTAGCACCGCCATAGAAAAAGCAATCGACGACAGATGATCTTTCGAATTGATCGCCGTGGCTTTGGTTAGTGCTTTGTCATAAAGGACCAGTGCTTCGTCCAAATCTTCTGTAAAGTCAGCAAGCGTTTCCCACTGCTCTGGATGATCTTTGTCTGTGTTTTCGTTATCAGTACAGATGGCTTTTAGCTCAGCATAAAACGCATCAAACGCTGCTTGATTGCCTATACGGTCGGCCTCCAATAACTCTTCAGCTAACTTATAAATAGATTTATATATTTTGGTATTAATCATTGCTTACAACCTTTTATTAACTTGGGGTATAGATTATTTGGTTAGGATTATAACGTAATTCTAGGGCGTGTCCTCATTTTAAAAATGGTGATAAAAATGAGATAAATTGCAGTCAAACAAGGAAAATAGCGCAGATAATATCGGGATATTAACCAGCTATTTAACGATGTTTGGCAAAATTTAGCCATTTTTAGCCCGTTTAGATATGATCAATTGAATTGAGGACACGCCCTAGCGGCTCAGATGATTGCCACAGAAAAGGACACGATATTTATATGGCTGTTATTAAGATTACTATGAACGTTATTAGGGCTACAACTCTCGCCAGTGCAACCAAAGCCGCGTATCTAGCTCAAACTGGTGATATTCAGGCTCCATATGGCAGCATAATTGATAAAACGCTTTGTTATGCTCATGCTCTTTAAAATGTGCCAACTCATGCACAACAATCATGCGCAAAAACTCAGGCGGCGCTTCTTGAAATAAGCTCGCCACGGTGATGCTATTATGCGATTTCAGCTTACTGCCCTGTACGCGAGACTGAGTGGTATGAATACCCAGCGCATGTTTTAAGACTTTTAATTTACTGCTATAACTGACATTCGATAACGGGCCAACTTTGCGCATATATTGGTTTTTTATCTCATTGATATACTGATAAAGTGCTTTATCGCTTTGTACTTGGTGCTGAATAGGATACTTTTTTGCTAGATAAGCGCCCAGTTTACCTTCACTAATGAGTAACGCGGCTTGGGTTTGAATTTGCTCAGAATAATGAGCGATGTACTTTAATGTGGTCACAAATTTATCCTTTGCTGGTACTTCAAATTTTGTCTGTCTAGATTTTACCCTATATCTACTATCTGCCTATCATTGGTTCATAAATAAACCCCATAAGTTGAATCCAACTTATGGGGTTATCTCTTACAATACTTTTATTTAGAACCTACCACGTATAGATAGTTTTATACGCGATTGCCAATGAATCCATTAACGCTCTAAATGTAGATACTGCAAATGACGCTCGTACTGATTTAAGATATCGACCAATACTTGCTCTTTAGAGTAGCCCACCAAGTCATACTCTTGCGAGCCTTCGCTTAAGAACACTTCGGCACGATAATAGTACTCTGCATTCTTAGTTGAGGTGCTCAATGTAAAGTTAGGACGCTCAGCTTTGATCAAATTAACTTCATAAATAAAGTCATCTTCATCGCCATGTCCAACACGCAATTTGAGACCATCTATTTGACCGCTACTCTCGTCCATACCCTCATCTATATCTTGCCCGATATGTTCAGGGTTACGGATATCCAAAGACGTCTTTAGACCACCTGCGGCAAATTCTTTTTCAACTTCCGTCATGGCAGGTCTGACCACATTTTGTAAAAACCGTTCAACTTGTGCATGTTTAGGGAAGCTGACAATACGTTGCAAGCGAGCTTTCCAGCTCTTACCGCTATCGAGCACGTTAGCCGTACCAATCGTACTGGCTTTGCGCTTATTGCCCTCTTCTTTTAATGATCTCCACATCGCCACCATATAAAGGACTAAAATAAGCGAGAATGGCAAACCGGCAATCACAGATACTGACTGTAATGAGGCAAAACCACCAGCAAACAATAAGCCTAAGGTAATAAGACCGGTCGCTGCTGCCCAAAATAAGCGTAACCAAACTGGTGCGTCGGTATCATTGGTCATGCCTCTTGAGCTTAGGTTTGCCAATACTAAAGCGCCTGAGTCAGCTGAAGTCACAAAGAATACTAACCCAATCACAACACCGGCAAATGATAGCACTTCGCTGTAAGGAAAGTACTCAAACAAGGCAAACATACCCATCGCTGCATCATTAACAGCGATTTCGCCAAGCTCGGTTGCACCATTGGCGACCAAATCTATCGCTGAATTACCAAAGATAGAGAACCATGCAAAAATGAAACCAAGTGGGATAAACATCACGCCAAACACAAACTCACGCAAGGTACGACCACGGCTAATACGCGCGATAAACAAACCTACAAATGGCGCCCAAGCGACCCACCATGCCCAGAAAAATATCGTCCAGCCTGATTTCCAATCGGCACCAGCAGTACCGTCATAGGCATACACATCAAAGGTTTTGAAAACGATGGTTTGGAAGTATTGACCAATATTTTGGGTAAAGGTATTCAGCAAATATACCGTGTGACCCATCACCAATATCGCGATTAATAGCAATATCGACGATAGCATATTAAATTCGGATAAACGGCGGACGCCTCTTTCCACACCAGTCATCGCAGAGATCGCTGCGGCAGCGACCACACCTATGATGATAAAGGTTTGAACCATTTTGCTGGATTCAATCCCAAACACATGAGTCAAACCCGCATTGGCTTGCAATACACCAATACCCAAACTGGTCGCGATACCCATCAAGGTACAAACCACACCAAAGGTATCGATACCATCACCAAGCCAGCCTTTAATTAAGCGCTCGCCAAAGATAGGCGTCAGTGGTGAACGCAAAGCTAATGGCATGTTTTTGCGATAAGCAAAGTACGCCAATGCCATCCCGATTAGCGCATAAATGCCCCAGCCATGTAGACCCCAATGTAAAAAGGTCTGCGCAAGTGCTTCACGCATGGCCGCCTCACTGGCAGGCTCGAGCCCCGTATGCGGCGTTAGATAATGCATCAACGGCTCAGACGCACCAAAGAACAATAAATCAATGCCGATACCAGCAGAGAACAGCATCGCCGCCCACGCTAGAAAGGGAAACTGAGCTTTTTCATGATCTTGACCAAGCTTGATATCACCATACTTGGAGAAGCCAACGAATAACGCAAATATACTATAAGCGGCAACTACCAACATGTAATACCAGCCAAAACTCTCTGATACCCATGCCATACTTGAGCTTAATAATGCCTCACTATAATCTGGAAATGCAATTGTCCAGATGATTAATAAAATAGAAATAATAGCTGAACCTAAAAAAACCGTCTTATTTAGAGTCAGGGGTTTCGTCGCATCTTTTGATGGCGAGCTGTACATAAAAGACCTCAATAGGTAAATTAAACAGGGTCTGATATTGCTTTGTCCGTCATAACCTTATGACTGATAACCGCATGACATATAAATAACCGCATGACGCACAAAGCAGTACCAATAAATAAAATTTGCTACCTTTAAACTGTTAGAAAAATAGCAAAGCAAACGATAAACAGAGGCAGCTATAAAGGCTTCATCTGCTTAACATTAGCGCGGATAAAAAAGACCTTTATGTAAAAAGGCCTTCTTATTAATATTTAATTTAAACAGAACCATAAGCACGCATCGGCTCAGCTCTCAATGGTGCACCATTGGCCGTATAATAGTCCGCTGTTGAGCGTGGCAGCTGTACACCGCGCATCTTATCAACGATTTTTTCTGCCAACATAATAGTCGTCGCGTTAAGATTACCACTAATTATATTTGGCATGATAGACGCATCAACGACTCGCAAGCCACTAATACCGTGCACTAGCCCTTCGCCATTGACGACCGAATCATTACCTTCGCCCATTGGACAAGTACAAGAAGGATGATAAGCCGTCTCACTATGGTTACGGACATATTCATCTAACTGCGCATCGGTCACTAGATCATCGGTCGGCGCAATAGCACGTCCACGATAAGGGTCAAGCGCTGGCTGATGCATAATCTCACGAGTGATGCGCATGGCAGCACGGAACTCTTGCCAGTCTTGGTCATGAGACATATAGTTAAATAAGATACTTGGATGCGCGCTTGGGTCTTTTGAGATCAGCTTGACACGACCACGACTTGGCGAGCGCAATGAACCGACATGCGCTTGGAAGCTATGTGATTTGACCGCGCTACGACCATCATAACGCACTGCTAACGGCAAGAAATGATACTGAATATTAGGATGCGTAAATTTCTCATCGGTACGGATAAAGCCGCCACCTTCAAACTGATTTGAAGCACCAAGCCCTGTGCCATTAAATAGCCATTCCGCACCAATCGCTGGCTTGTTCCACCATTTATTGGCAGGTGCAATTGAGACCGGTAGCTTACATTCATACTGCATATACAGCTCTAAATGGTCTTGTAGATTATTACCGACACCCGGCAAATCTAAAATCTCAGTCACGTCCAAATCTTTAAGCCATTGACCAGGACCAATGCCAGAGCGCTGCAACAGTTGCGGTGTGGCAATCGCGCCCGATGAAACAATCACTTCACGAGATGCGTAAAAGTTTTTAGTTTGACCTTGATGTTCTACTTTGACACCGACAGCACGCTTGCCATCGAACAAAATCACATCAGTCAATGCACCAGTCAAAATCGTGATATTGCTACGCGGCTTGGCACGGTCAAGATAACCGCGAGCCGTTGATGCGCGGCGACCATTGGGCGTCACAAAGCGATCCATTGGCCCAAAGCCTTCTTGCTGATAGCCATTTAGGTCATCAGTGCTTGGATAGCCAGCTTGCACGCCCGCTTCAATCATCGCTTCAAACAGCGGATTGACTCCTGGCTTTGAAGTAGTCATCTCAACTGGACCACCCACGCCATGATAATCATTCTCGCCAGCATCGCAGTTTTCTAGCTTTTTAAAGTAAGGCAGACAGTCTGAATAGGTCCAATCTTCTAAGCCTTTAATTTTCGCCCAATCGTCAAAATCGAGCGCATTGCCACGGATATAGCACATACCATTAATCAACGATGAGCCACCAAGCCCTTTACCGCGACCGCAGTCCATCACGCGATTATTCATATTCGGCTCGGGATCGGTTTTGTAGCCCCAGTTATAAGTGGTGCCTTGCAACGGCATGGCGAGCGCCGCTGGCATCTGCGTGCGAAAGTCTAAGCGATGGTCTGGACGACCCGCTTCTAACAGCAACACCTTAATGTTGGCATCTTCGGTCAAACGCGTAGCCAGCACATTTCCTGCTGAGCCTGCGCCAACAATGATGTAGTCATACTCAGGTGTGGTTGTTGTCATAAAATGCTCCATAATATAGTCTGTTTAAAATAAGAATTAATAAAATACAATTTATTAAAATACAGACTCAAACGCGCCCAACTCTACTTGAATAGATTTGGTCTGTGTATAGTGCTCAAGGGCTTCAATGCCATTCTCACGGCCAATACCCGAATGCTTATAACCGCCAACTGGCATTTGTGCAGGTGATTCACCCCAAGTATTTAACCAGCAAATACCGGCTTCAATCTGACCGATCACTCGATGTGCGCGAGTCAAATCAGCGGTTACCACCCCTGCTGCCAAGCCGTACTCGGTATCATTGGCACGGCGAATGACTTCTTCTTCGGTCTCATAAGTCAATATCGACATCACTGGGCCAAAGATTTCCTCACGTACAATAGTCATATCATCGCTGCAATCGGTAAACACCGTCGGGGCGACAAACGCGCCATTGGCAAGTTCGCCTGACGTGATACGTTCGCCGCCAGTCAATAGACGCGCGCCACCCTTTTTACCTTGCTCGATATAGCCAAGCACTCTGTCCATGTGCGTAAAGCTGACCATTGGACCCATATTGATGTTCTCATCCATTGGATCGCCCAATTTGATACGATTGGCGCGCGTTAAAATAGCCTCTTCAAATTTGGCTTGTAGCGCTTTAGGAATAAATACACGCGTGCCATTGGTACAGACCTGACCACTGCTATAGAAGTTCGCCATCATCGCAATGTCAGCAGCGGTATCGATATCGGCATCTTCAAATATGATTAATGGCGACTTACCACCAAGCTCTAAGGTCACGTCTTTAAGAGACGATGATGCTGCACTCGACATGACTTTTTTACCAGTCGGCACACCGCCAGTAAACGATACTTTGGCAATATCAGGATGCTGGGTTAATGCTTCGCCAACTTCGTAATTACCCTGCACGACGTTAAAGACGCCATCTGGCAAACCCGCTTCGGTAAATATTTCTGCCAGTTTTAAGGCGGTTAATGGCGTGACTTCTGATGGTTTAAAAATCATCGCATTACCTGCGGCCAACGCAGGACCCGCCTTCCACATAGCGATTTGGATAGGATAGTTCCATGCGCCAATTCCGGCTACCACGCCGAGTGGTTCCTGACGGGTATAGACAAAGCTGCTATCACGCAGCGGAATCTGACGACCTTCAATCATTGGCGCAAGCCCTGCATAGTACTCAACGACATCAGCACCAGTGACGATATCGACATACTTGGTCTCAGAGTAAGCTTTACCCGTGTCTTTGGTCTCAAGTAACGCCAGCACATCGTTGCGTTCGCGTAGTATGGCTACTGCATTTAACAAAATACGACTACGCTCAACTGCCGTCATCGCTGCCCAAACTTTTTGACCTTTTTGCGCCGCTTTTACCGCTTCGTCTATCTGCTCATCGGTCGTTTGCTGAATAGTGGCGAGCACTTCACCCGTCGCTGGATTAATATCTTCAAAAGTAGTCAGCGTTTCATCGACAGCCAGATAGCGACCGTTAATATAAGCGGTTTGTACTTGTTCTAAATCGATAATGTCTGTTAAGTTACTTAGATTTGGGTTCGGATTTGGGTTTGTCTTTGAATCTGTCATGAGTTCTCCTGTCGACGACTGGCAACAGCTTTATAAAAAGCGCTTATACCAAATAATTTCGTCATTGTTTAAGTTTTAAAAAATAAAATTTACGTGGTTCTTTCTTAAGGTTTTTTTAATGAGTTATTTGAGAGCTATGTTTTAATCATTCTCAGGTTGCGTCATCTTTATCAAACGCGCGCGTAATGATTTTTTGTCCGATATATTAATTCCTGAAAAATCAGAAAGCCAAATACCATCAGCGACCAAACGCACCATACATAGCGTTTCAGTATTATCGGTTGCTTTATGCTTTTCCAATTGCTCATTCGACCACGCAGCCCACAACTCACGCAGCTCGCTATCACCCAGCATCAATACATACAAAGTGGCTTGATTATCAAACTCTTCCTGCCCTTTTTCGCCCAAGCTAATCGTGGCATCGATATAAGCGCGGGTGAAAGAACCATAACGCACAGGGTCTTGCGCCATAGCTTGATTGACTTCTGCCTCAAACTTCGCCATCGCATCATGAAACACTTCAAGAATGAGCGCATTCTTAGTAGCAAAGTGATGCATCACGCCACCTTTGGTCACCCCGACTGCATCAGCAACGGCTTGAAAGGTCACTTTAGACAGCCCCTGCTCTAACGTGATTCGTGCCGCTTGATCTAGCAGTGCACGGCGCACCATTTCTGGCTGTTTTTTACGTTTATAAGGGTTTTCTGTTTCCATCTTTATTTCCATGTTTGTTTTCACCTACCTGTCAGTGCGCCACAGAGTTAGACAGTAAGTTCATTACAATGACACCGCCGACAATCATCGCAATGCCTACCACCGCTGCGGTATCGAGATTTTGCTTAAAAAACAGCAAGCCCACGAGCGAGGTCAAAACAATGCCCAATCCGCCCCACAGCGCATAAGCGATACCAAGCGGAATGGTTTTGAGAGTTTGGGTCAACAAGTAAAACGAGATAGCATAAAGCACGCCCATAATCAGGGTCGGCACCAAACGCGTAAACTGCTCTGACTTTACTAAAAATGTCGTGCCAATCACTTCACAAATGATAGCAATGGCTAGGTAGCCGTAAGCAATAGTGGTAGGACTCATAGTTAAGATACCTGCTTCAAATCATGCATATCTTCTCGATTAAGCATAAGTTAGTCTGCATAAATAGTTTGAGTATGCATTAAAGAAACCATACGGTCGGTATTGTATAGAAATAATTTAGCAATGTGAAGGGCTGGTTTATGCTATTTTGTTTCATTGCATACAAACGATTGTCTTATTATTCAAAATACTAAGTCGAAAATCTACACGATTTATCTGATTAAATTGCAATTATGATTTTATAATCATTCTGCATAGATAAGGATTTCAGCTATTTTTAGCTCATTTAGCATGACTATTGAGTGAATTGAAGACACGCCCTAGCCAATAAATAAAAATTGTAAAGGTCAAAATGTGCCAAAGCAGTTCGTTTTATCAGGGATTACCGGTTATTTTTGACAGATTACGACAATATTTATAATTAATGGCGTAATAAGGTTGACAGCCTATAACTACTTGGCTAAAATGTGCTCCTCTTAACGCAAACAAGCAATGCTTTTTAGCATCATGTTTGTTGAACTTGTCGTTATGACCGCTTATTCTCCAATAGCTCAGTTGGTAGAGCAACGGACTGTTAATCCGTGTGTCCCTGGTTCGAGCCCAGGTTGGAGAGCCATATACTAAAAACCTTCATCATTATTTGATGAAGGTTTTTTTATGTTGCCCGTTTTATGGTAATAATATTAGCACTGCCGTGGTGTTCTTTTAGGCGTTTTTGTTGTATGGTAAGGATAGTTTGATTGAGTCAGTTTTCGTCTGAGTGCTTTACTCCTACTCACTAAAAGTAATGGTTTATTATGATACCTGTACGTATAAAAAATAAGTTTTCTGATCATCCGCAAAAAATCATGCGTCCGGTCAGTATTCGCTTGTCTGAAGAAATGATTGAGCTGTTAGAAGCGACCTCATCGGAGTTGGGATTTAAACGTATCCAAGGACTGATTCGTCTATATATTCGTCAAGGTCTAGACCGTGACCATCAAGATTATACCTTAGCGCATGACGAAGTATTTATCGAGACCTTGCGTAAGCGCGGTGTCAGTCAACGCATCATCGATGAAGCCATTGTGGTAACCCATAATAACAATATCACTCACCCACTCTCTAAGCTACAGAACAACGATTAATCTATATTGTTATCGTCAATTCTTTTAGTCCGTTACTACTAACCATATTGAAGAATTTTATATAGAAAAAGGCTAAGTTTGCTTAATAGCGTTTAGCCTTTTTTATGGCGTTCAATACTTACATCCTTACTTACTTTTTATTTTTGTAAACCTTCTTTTTATAAAATCCTTTTTTATAAAAGCGCTTTCTATTCGCTTCATTATCATGCGCCTTATACTCCTCTGTTAAAAAAATTAGGTCGTATTCTCATTTTAAAATGATGAGAAAAATGAGATAAATCGCAGTCAAACAAGGAAAATAGCGCAGATACTATTGAGATATTGACCAGTTATTTGACACATTTTGGGGAAATTTAATCATTTTTAGACCATTCAGCCAATTTCGTTCAGATTGAGTACACACTTTAACCTTGCAAAATTTAACACAGTATTTAGCTATAATTAAATACGAGAAGTCGAAAAAACGGTATATTAACGCTACTATCAAAAATTAATAAAGGTTTATCAGGAGGTAAGTGATGATTGGTTTACGACAGTATCTGAACAGAACTTTATTGGTCACGCTTACTTTAGCGCTGCTTTCGCTATCTGGTTGCTCACAGCCGCAAACTGACCCCACTAAGCAGACCATACCGACCAACTCTGACCAATGGCAGCAGAAGCTGGGTAAAACCTTTGCACAGCTTCCTGAGAGCGACAGGCAAGTTCTTAGCCGCTATATGCTACGGATGAAGCTCAGTGGTGCATACGAGTCTGGTGCGATGCCGCGTATCACCATCAAGCAAGCCTTGGTACAACAGCGCGAATACGAGCGCCTACACCCTAACAATCCAACGGGTAAAAAAAGCCCAATTGTGACCAGTCAAAAAGCGGAAAGTGCGAATATCCAAAATTATCCAATCGCCCTACTACCCGTCAAGACCAGTGATAGCGATAGCTTAAACCAAGTAAAACTACAGTTTATGCTGTCGAACCATGGCACTGTGCCTATTAAAAGCTTTCAAGGGACGCTGATGATGCAAGACGCCAAACTGACTCAAGGTAAGAAGTTCAATGTACCGCTGACGAAGTTTGCGCCGTCTATTGAGCCCGAGCAGTCCGGCAAGATTATTATCGAAAGTAGTATTGAGGACATCAACGTCATGCGGGCGATTAGAAATGCACAAGACGTGACCATAAATATTAATGAGGGTACGCTGATATTGGCAGATGGACAGCAAGTTGAGTTTGATGAGTTGCTAGCAAAATAAGCGATTGATTGTTAAGTTTATAAAAGTCGTTGTGTTAATGGCATAAAAAAAGCCCCTATCAGGGAGTTTCCTAAAAACTGTGTAACTGCTTATAATCCCATAACAGGAGAATAAGCAATGACCAAGCAAACTGACAT